>NZ_PGEN01000001.1:900000-1177500 GCF_002797435.1 Sphingomonas koreensis
GTTCCTCGCCGCCGCGACGCTTGGCATCCTTGCCTGGAACTTGCCCTTCCTCTTGCTCGGTTTCCTGCTGAAAGGCACCTCGCATTCGCTATTCTATGTCGGCTTGCGGGCATCGATCGCGCTGGTCGCCGCCGAGCTCCTGATCGTCACGCTTGTCGGCATGATCCGTCGCGCACGCGCAGACGGGCGGACATGAGCCCGCCCCTCATCCGGCCCGACCTCCTGTTGCCGCTCGCCGTCAACTTCGTCGTCATGGTAATTCTACCGGCAAAGCTGGGCCTTTCAGGCGCATCGGTACCGATCTTCCTCGCCTATGCCGCGCTCAGCGGCGCGCTGCTGACCCTTGCCGGGGATCTCCGCTATCTGCGCACCGTCTTCTCGCGCCGCGACGTCCGCGGCTATCTGCTCGCCCGCATCCTCATCGTCGCGACCGCGGGCGCCATCCCCTTCATCGTGGCGAGGAGCCTGACGCAATGAAGCGGGCGGAGTCCTTTCAGAACCCGCTCAGCCGCGCAAACCGGTCGCGATGGTATGCCGCGTTACCCCACATCTGCTCGAGCACGCGCATCCGCTTCAATGTGAAGCCAGCGTCATACTCATCGGTCATGCCGATGCCGCCGTGCAGCTGGATCAGTTCGCGGCTCATCAGATGGCCGACCTCATTGGCCTTGCCCTTGGCGAGCGACGCCGCCTGCCGCGTGTCTCCGCCCCGGTCGATCGCCGACAGCCCCGCCTCGACCGCCGATCGCATCAGCTCGATCTCGCTATAGAGGTTGGCCATGCGGTGCTGCAGCGCCTGGAAGGTCGCCAGCACCTGCCCGAACTGCACGCGCTGCTTGAGGTACGCCAGCGTCGTGTCGAACGCCGACCCGGCCATGCCGAGCATCTCGGCGCTCGCCAGCACCGCCGCGCGATCGGCCACCGCGTCAAGCAACCCGTCCCCGCCATCGGCCAGCTTCTCGGCCGCCGCGCCGTCGAAGGTCACCTGCGCGTGACTGCGGAAATCGGCAAGGTGCCGGCGCGACACGCTCACGCCCGCCCCCGCCTCGACCAGATACAGCCCGTCGGTCGCCGCGACCACGAACAGCCCGGCGCTGTCGCCCTCGGCGACGAACGCCTTGGTGCCGCTGAGCTTTCCGCCCTCGACCTTCGCCGCGATGTTCGCCGGGTCGAAGCGCGGCCCCTCGTCCACCGCCAGCGTCGCGACCAGCTCGCCGCTGGCGATGCGCGGCAGCCACCGGGCCTTCTGATCCTCGCTTCCGCCGAGCAGGATCGCCGACGCCGCCGCCGCCGACGCCGCCAGCGGGCTCGCGGTCAGCGTCTTGCCCAGTTCCTCGATCACCAGCCCCAGGCTCAGCCAGCCGAAATCGCTGCCGCCCTGCGCCTCGGGGATGATGATCCCGGTCCAGCCCATCTCCGCCATCGTCGCCCAGGCGCTGGCATCATAGCCCGCCGCCTCGTTCGCATCGCGCACCTTGCGCCATGCGCTCACCGGGCTTTCATTCCCCGCCCAGTCGCGCGCCATGTCGCGCAGCATCGTCTGTTCGTCGGTCAGAACGGCCATTCTTCGATCCCTTTACGTCACCCCAGCGAAAGCTGGGGTCTCGCGCGGCAAGCGCACGGTTAGTGGCACAAGACCCCAGCTTTCGCTGGGGTGACGGTCGCTATTGGTGGTCCAGCATCCCCAGAATCCGCTTGGCGATGATGTTGTTCTGGATCTCGGTCGATCCGCCATAGATCGTCGTCGCCTTGCCGAAGAGCCAGGCGCGCGTGCCCTTGAGCTGCGCCTCGCTGAAGCCCTCGCCTTCCCAGCCAAGGCCTTCATGCCCCTGGATCTCGATCAGCAACTCGGCGCGCTCCTGGCCCAGCTTGGTGCCCACGGTCTTGAGGATCGACGACACTTCGGACACGCCGCCCGCCGCCTTGCTCTCCGCCTGCACCCGCATCGCGGTCAGCAGGAAGGCGCGCCAGTCCATCTCCCATTTGGCGATCCGCGCGCGCAGATCGGGGTCGGCCACCCGCCCCTCGGCATCCGCGCCGACATAGTTCTTGGCGATATCCGCCAGCGACGGGCCGCTCGGCATCAGCCGCGATCCGCCGCCCGACAAGTTGGTCCGCTCGTGCTGGAGCAGCCGCTTGCCGATCGTCCAGCCCTGCCCCTCCTCGCCGACGCGGTTCTCCTTGGGCACCTTCACATTGGTGAAAAAGGTCTCGCAAAAGGGCGACATGCCGCTGATCATCTGGATCGGCTTCACCTCGACCCCCGGCGTATCCATGTCGATCAGCAGGAAGGTGATGCCGCCCTGCTTCTGCGTCTTGTCGGTGCGGACGATGCAGAAACATTTGTCGGCCCATTGCCCGCCCGACGTCCAGGTCTTCTGCCCGTTGACCAGATAATGATCGCCCTTGTCCTCGGCGAAGCATTGCAGATTGGCGAGGTCGGACCCGGCATTGGGCTCCGAATAGCCCTGGCACCAGCGCACCTCGCCTTTGGCGATCGCCGGAATATGCTCGCGCTTCTGCGCCTCGTTGCCATATTCCAGCAAGGTCGGGCCGAACATCATCACGCCCATCCCGCCGATCGGGTTCCAGGCGCCGGCCTTCGCCATCTCGTCGGCGAGCACCTTGGCCTCGGCCCGGCTCAGTCCGCCCCCGCCATATTCCCTGGGCCAGGTCGGCACGCCCCAGCCCTTTTCGCCCATCGCCTTGCGCCAGGCGGCCTGATCGGGAGTCTCCTCGGTCGGCCCTTCGACGGCGGACATGGTGTTGTCCTTGCCCTTGAGCGAGGCTGGAAAGTTCGCCGCCAGCCATTCGCGTACCTCGGTACGGAATTGGTCGAGTCCGGTGCCGGTCGCCGGTTCTGCCAGGGTTGCCATGTTACGCTCCTTTTCCCCTCCGGGCCGGAGAGACTCGCCTTAGCGCAAGTCCGAACATCGGCACCGATATGTTCTCTTTCGTCCCAAAGCCCGCCCCTGCCGGAGTCGGCCCTGAAGTCATTTTTCGAGTTTGCGGTATGGTCGCAAGCGCGTCAAGCGCCGTTTTGGCAGCAGCGCCGCGATCTCATCGAGAACCCCGAGACACGCCGCCGGGCACCGGCTAGAAGCGCCGCCGGAAGGGGAGCTTATGCGCTTCGAACATCGCGCGGTGCCGATCGTGCTGACGGCAGTCATGATCGATTCGATCGGCTTCGGCATCATCATGCCGGTGCTTCCCCGGCTGATCGTCGAGCTCGCCCATGTCGGGCTCGAGGATGCCGCGCGGATCGGCGGCTATATGCTCGTCGCCTTTGCGGTCGCGCAGTTCTTCGCGGGCCCGGTCCTCGGTACGCTGGGCGACGCGATCGGGCGGCGGCCGGTGCTGCTGTTCTCGATGATCGCCTTCTCGATCGACTACGCCCTGATGGCCGCCGCCCCCACCATCGGCTGGCTGTTCCTAGGCCGCGTCGTCGCCGGGATCGCGGGCGCATCCTTCGGGCCAGCCAACGCCGTCCTTGCCGATGTCACCCCGCCCGAGAAACGCGGCGCCACCTTCGGCTTGATGGGCGCGGCGTTCGGCATCGGCTTCATCCTCGGCCCCGCGCTCGGCGGGCTGCTCGCCGGTTTCGGTCCGCGCACTCCGTTCATCGCTGCAGCGGTGCTGGCGGGGCTCAACGCGGTCTGGATTCTCACCATGCTGCCCGAGACGATCAAGCCGGAGGGCCGCCGCCCCTTCCGCTGGGGCAATGCGCACATCTTCGCGGCATTCAAGCCGCTGTTCCATGCGGGCAATGCCGGTTGGCTGCTGATGGCGATGTTCCTGTGGCAGTTCGCACACATGGTCTATCCCGCGACCTGGGCGTTCTTCGGCGAGATCACGCTCGGCTGGAACGAGAAGATGATCGGCCTGTCGCTCGCCGCCGCCGGCCTGTGCATGGCTGCGGTGCAGATGCTGGTCACCGGCAGCGCGATCAAGGCATGGGGCGAAGAGCGCACCGTCGTGCTCGGCATGGCGGCGGGCGGGCTCGCCTTCACCGCCTATGTCTTCGCGCGAGAGACGTGGATGATCTACCTCATCCTCGCGGTCAGCGCGTTCCAGGCGCTCGCCTTCCCGTCGATGAACGCGCTGCTCTCGCGCATGACCGACGCCAGCCGTCAGGGTGCGCTGCAGGGCGGAATCGCCAGCCTCAACAGCGTCGCGCTGATCTTCGCGCCGCTGGCCCTCACCCAGTCGCTGGCCTTTGGGGCGGAGCACGGCTTCAACGCGGGGAATTTCGTCCTCGCCGCGGCGCTCGCCTTTGGCGCGCTGATCATCATCGTGCTGCGCGTCGTGCCAAAGGTCCACAAGCGCGAAGCTGCAGAAACCGCACCCTCAGCCTGATCCCTGGGGCACTCCCCGGTTGCGCTGGGCGAGCCGCTTCCTATCTCGCGGCTCCAACCCACGCCGGAGGCTTTCCCCGACATGATCGATCTCTATTACTGGCCCACCCCGAACGGCCACAAGATCACGCTGTTCCTCGAGGAAGCCGGCCTCCCCTACACCATTCAACCGGTCAACATCGGCCAGGGCGACCAGTTCAAGCCCGATTTCCTCAAGATCGCGCCGAACAACCGGATGCCCGCGATCGTCGATCATGATCCGGCCGATGGCGGCGAACCGATCAGTGTGTTCGAAAGCGGCGCGATCCTGACCTATCTCGCCAACAAGACCGGCAAGTTCTTCGGCCCGGCACAGCGAGACAAGATCATGCAGATGCAGTGGCTGATGTGGCAGATGGGCGGTCTCGGCCCGATGGCCGGGCAGAACCACCATTTCAACCGCTACGCGCCCGAGCAGATCCCCTACGCCCAGAAGCGCTATATCGACGAGACCAACCGCCTCTACGGCGTGCTCGACCGCCAGCTCGCGGGCAAGCCGTTCGTGACCGGCGAGGACTATTCGATCGCCGACATGGCGATCTATCCCTGGATCGTTCCGCACGAGGCGCAGGGCCAGAATCTCGACGATTTCCCCCATCTCAAACGCTGGTTCGAGGCGGTGAAGGCCCGCCCCGCAACGATCCGCGCCTATGAAAAGGGCGAGGAAGTCCGTCCGGGCAATCCCGCCATGTCCGAAGAGGACAAGAAGATCCTGTTCGGCCAGACCGCGGCGAGCACGGCAAAGGTGTAGCGAGAAGCGTTCCTCCTCTCTCCGTCATCCCGGCCTTGTGCCGGGATCCACGACGCCTCTCGCAATGCGATCCGTCCTAGTCGTTCGCTCCCTGCCCCGCCCTCGCAGCAGCGCGGAACAGCGCCGCCGACACCAGCCACAGCGCGGTGAATGCGCCACCGAACAGCCAGGTCTTGAACACCCCGTCCGATACCAGCGCGGTCACCGGCGCGGTGGCGACGGCGAGCGTCCACACGACCTGCATCACCGCTACCCCGGCCATCGTCCGAGCCATCCCCGCCGGCCGGAACCGCGCGGCGTACCCGCCCACGACCGGCGCCATGACCAGCAGGAAGAAGCCGGCGCTGTCGACGCTGTCGCGAACGATCGTGGTCCACACGATCAGGAACGATGTCAGCGCCGCCACGCCGACTCCCGCGCGATAGGGGGTACTGCCCGTCGCCATCTCAGCCGTCTTGCTCGATCCGTTCATGCTTGAGCCTCCTTCAAGATCGCGCCTTGCTCGCATACGCCGGGATGAGCGGCATGAGCGACACCTGAGCAAAGGCTGAAAAGCGCCGTCGCGGCCGAGTATCGGTAAAGTCGCACTTGCAACGACCCTAGCAGCGCTGCGTTTTCCCCCGCTGCGCAACCGCCTAGCCTCTCCTCACCGCCGCGTGACTGACGCTTGAAGATGGGCCACCATCGGGAAGCGCGAGCGGACCTCGCCGCGCGTCTGGGCATCGCTCTCACATCGGAGGATGACATGCCCGGACCCGACACGCTTCTCGCCTTCGCCGCCATCGCGCTCGGCATGGTCCTGACGCCGGGGCCGAACATGATCTACCTGATCTCGCGCTCGATCTCGCAGGGGCGCGCGGCCGGGCTGATCTCGCTCTGCGGCATCGCGCTCGGCTTCATCGTCTACATGCTCTGCGCCGCCTATGGCCTCACTGCGCTGCTGATGGCGGTGCCCTTTGCCTATGACGCGATCCGCATCGCCGGCGCCGGCTACCTCCTGTGGCTCGCCTGGCAGGCGGTGCGCCCCGGCGGGCGGTCGAGCTTCGAGGTGCGCGATCTGCCGCGCGACGGGCCAAAGCGGCTGTTCACGATGGGGCTGGTGACCGTCCTGCTCAACCCCAAGGTCGCGGTTCTCTACCTCTCGCTGCTCCCGCAGTTCATCGATCCGGCCAAGGGCAGCGTGCTGGGCCAGGCAGTCGTGCTGGGCTCGATCCAGATCGTCACCAGCGTCACGGTCAACGCCGCGATCATCGTCTGCGCCGCCTTCATCGCGCGCTTCTTCCAGCGCCGCCCCGGCTTCGCACTGGTCCAGCGCTGGCTGATGGGCACCGTCCTCGCCGGCCTCGCCGTCCGGATGGCGACCGAGGCGCGGCGCTAGCCCTTCCCCGGCCTCCGCGAGAGTCCGACGTCAAGATGCGCCCCCGCGTCGAGCAGCACCGTCTCCCCGGTGATCACCCGGCTCGCGGGGTCGAGCAGGTTCACCACCGGCCCGGCGATATCCTCGGCATGGGCGGCCATCTGCATCGGCGTCTGGCTGGCGATGAACTGCTCGAACGCCTCGAACGCCTCCTGCGTCATCCGTTCGCTGAACCAGCCGGTGCCGACATAGCCCGGCGCCACCGCGTTGACCCGGATCGCCGGCGCCAGCACCCGTGCCAGGCTCTTGGTCATCGTCGCCAGCGCGCCCTTCGACGCCGCATAGGCGACCGACGATCCGTTGCCGAACACGCCCGCGACCGACGCGATGTTGACCACCGCGCTCGCCGGCCCCTCGCGCATCGCCGATGCGCAGGCGCGGATCATCTGGAACGGCGCGACGGCGTTGATCCGGTAGATGTCGAGGAAGTCGTCGGCGCTGAGCGCCTCCAGATCCTCGTGATTGGCGAACTTGGTCTTGCCCGAATTGTTGACCAGCAGGTCGATCCGCCCGAACGCTTCGAGAGCAGCAGCGGCAAGCGCGCGGCACTGCGCATCGTCGGCGATGTCGGCCTTCACCGCGATCGATCCGTTGCCGATCTCCGCCGCCAGCGCCTCGGCGGCGTCCTTGCTCGACGCATAGTTGATCGCGCAGCGCACCCCGCGCTCCGCCAGCCGCCGCACCACCGCCGCGCCGATCCCGGTTCCGCCGCCGGTGACGATCGCGGCCATGCCTTCCATCGAAACGCTCATCTCCGCGCACTCCGCACCATTTTTCGAAGATTGCGTATGGCAGCAAGCGGCCGCTTCGCCTAGCAGTTCATCCGAATCGAGGAGAGAGCATGCAAACCGCCGCCGACATCCTGACCCAGCCCTTCGCCACCCTGTCCGATCTGATCGCCGCCCATGCGCGCGAGCGCGGGAGCAAGGCCGCGATCATCCATGGCGATCGCAGCCTCACCTATGCCCAGCTCGACGCGCGGATGGACGCCATCGCCGCGGCGCTCCAGCGCGACGGCCTCGGCCATGGACAGGCGGTGGCGATCGTCGGCGCGATGGGGCTCGATTATGCCGCGCTCTTCCTCGGCGCGATCCGTGCGGGCGGCGCCCCCGCCCCGGTCGCCCCCTCCTCCACCGGGGACCAGATGGCGGCGATGATCGCCGACAGCGGCACGGGGCTGGTGTTCCTCGACGCCGATGCCGCCGCGACGCTCGGCGACCGCCCGATTGCCGCGAAGCGGGTCGCGCTCGACGCGAGCGACGCGGGCATCGCCTTCGATGCCTGGCTCGGCGATGCGGCCACGCCCGCCCCGGCCGCGATCGCGCCCGAGGATCCGTTCAACATCATCTATTCCTCGGGCACCACCGGCACGCCCAAGGGGATCGTTCAGCCGCACGCGATGCGCTGGGCGCATATCGTGCACAACGCCGCCGCCGGGTTCGGCGATGCGGTGACGATGATCGCCACCCCGCTCTATTCGAACACCACCCTGGTGAGCTTCATCCCGACGCTCGGCTGGGGCGGTACCGCGGTGCTGCTCGGCAAGTTCGATGCGCGCGGCTTCCTCGAAGCGGCGGCGAAGCATCGCGGCACCCATGCGATGCTGGTCCCGGTCCAGTATCAGCGGATCATGGCGGTCGAGGATTTCGACCGCTTCGACCTCACTTCCTTCCGCGTCAAGACCTGCACCAGCGCGCCCTTCTCGCCCGCGCTCAAGGCCGATGTGCTGGCGCGCTGGCCGGGGATGCTGATCGAATATTACGGGATGACCGAGGGCGGCGGCACCTGCGTGCTGATGTGCAACATGTTCCCGAACAAGCTCCACACCGTCGGAATGCCGGTGCCGGGCCACGACATCCGCCTGATCGATGACGAAGGGCGCGAGGTGCCGCAGGGCGAGATGGGCGAGGTCGTCGGCCGCAGCCCGGCGATGATGAGCGGCTATCACGGCCGCAAACAGGCCAGCGCCGACGCCGAATGGTTCGATGCCGAGGGCAACCGCTATATCCGCCACGGCGATGTCGGGCGGTTCGACGAGGATGGTTTCCTCACCCTGATGGACCGCAAGAAGGATCTGATCATCTCGGGCGGGTTCAACATCTACCCGAGCGACCTCGAGACCGAGCTCGCCAGGCATCCCGCGGTACGCGATTGCGCCGTGGTGGGCGTGCCGTCCGAACAATGGGGTGAGACCCCGGTCGGCTTCTATGTCCCCGCCGACGAAACCCCGGCAGCGGAAGTGCTGGCGGCGGTCAACGCGGTGCTCGGCAAGACCCAGCGGCTTGCCGCGCTGCTCCCGATCGACGAGCTGCCGCGCAGCGCGATCGGCAAGGTGCTCAAGCGCGAATTGCGCGACCGCTATCTGGAGGCGCTCCCAGCATGACCTCGCTCCCCGCTCTTCTGGCACAGGCACAGCGCAGCGAGACGGGCTTCGCCACCGAGATCCCGTCCAACTGGCTGCAGGGGCGCACCGCCTATGGCGGGCTCTCCACCGCGCTCGCGCTGGCGGCGGCCAAGCAGATCGAGCCCGACCTGCCCCCGCTTCGTTCGGCGCAGGTGGCATTCATCGGCCCCCTCGCCGGTCCCGTCACCGTGACCGCGACCAAGCTGCGCCGCGGGCGCAACGCCGCCTTCATTCAGGCGGATATCGTGTCCGAAGCAGGGCTTGGCCTGCGCACCACCTTCGTCTTCATGGCGCAGCTCCAGTCGGCCATCGACCATGACCTGACCGCCCCCTCGGATCACCGCCCGCCGCCCGCCGACGCGCCGCTCTACACCGGCCCGGCGGAGTTCTTCACCGGCAACTTCAACTTCTTCGACCTGAAGGCGCCCGGGGCCACCGAATGGCTGCGCTGGGGCCGGCTGATCGACCGCGAGGGCCTGGACGCGGAGGTCGAGCTTATGGCGATGGGCGACGCGCTGCCCCCGGCGGCGTTCAAGCTGTTCCAGAAGATGACGCCGCTCTCCTCGCTCACCTGGATCGTCAACATCCTCCAGCCGCGCGCCGTGACCCGCGACGGCTGGTGGCTGCTCGAAGCCCGGACCGACCGCGCTCGCGACGGCTATTCGAGCCAGTCGATGCGCATGTCGAACGCCGACGGCGCGCTGGTTGCGGAGGGGATGCAGGGGGTGGCCATTTTCGGTTGAGTCACGGCAAGGCCGGGCCGTCGGGAAGCGCCGGAACGGCAGCTGACCACCCAATAGCGGATCCCCTTCTAGCCCTCTCCCGCAAGCGGGAGAGGGCTAGAAGGATTGACGCGCCCTCCCCCTCCCTCCCCGATACAAATTGCGACACTTTCCCGCCGCGCTGACATAGCGCTGCGACAGCGGGCGTTCAGAAAGGCACCACCGCGGCACCCCCTCGCCGCCCCGACAGGAGCCTGCCCCGATGAAGAACCTTCTCACTGCCACGGCGATCGGCGCGATGCTTGCCGCCGGTGTCGCGATCGCGATGCAGAGCGAAACCCCCGCCGCAGCCCCGAAACAGCCGATCACCAGGGCCGAGATGCTCGCCCGCGCCGATGCGCGCTTCGATCGAATGGACACCAACAAGGACGGCCAGCTCGACGCGAACGAGCGCAAGGCCGGCGCCGAGGCCGCGCGCGCGGCGATGGCGGAGCGCAAGGGCGGCGAGATGGCCGACTTCATGCCCGGCGCCGGACGCCGCGGCGGCGGCATGGGCGAGCGCATGCTCGGCCGCATCGACACCAATGGCGACGGCATGATCAGCAAGGCCGAGAACCGCGCCGCCGCCGAGTCCCGCTTCGCGCGGATGGATGCCAATGGCGACGGCACGATCGGCGCGGACGAGCGCGGCGAGGGCATGGGCAAGTGGAAGCGTGGCGGCCGCCGCGGCGCTGCGGCCGAAGGCAGCCCCGTTCCGATGCATGGCGGCAAGCGCCATGGGATGAAGGCCGACGCCAATGGCGACGGCGTCATCACCCGCGCCGAGTTCGACGCGCACAGCGCCGCGCGCTTTGCCGCGATGGACGCGAACAAGGACGGCAGGATCGACGCATCCGAAATGCCGAAGCCGCGCCGCATGCGTGGCGCGACGCCACCCGCCCCCGGCGCACCCCAGGGCGAGTGACCGGCATGCCGGGCGGGCTCTACGACCTCCTCCGTGCCGCCCGCCCGGCACTTTCCGTGCCGGACGAATCTGCTACCCCTGCGGAGATGACCGCAGACACCCCGCATTTGCTGCTCGTCGATGACGAGCGATCGATCCGCGAGCCGCTGGCCCAGTATCTCACCAAGCAGAATTTCCGCGTGACCCAGGTCGCCGATGCGGAGGCGGCGCGCGCGCGGCTATCGGCCTATGCGATCGATCTGGTGGTGCTCGACATCATGATGCCGGGCGAGGACGGCCTCAGCCTCTGCCGCCATATCCGCGCGACCAGCGACACGCCGGTGATCCTGCTCACCGCGAAGAGCGAGGAGACCGACCGGATCGTCGGGCTCGAGATGGGTGCCGACGACTATGTCGTGAAGCCGTTCTCTCCCCGCGAGCTGGCGGCGCGGATCAAGGTCGTGCTGCGCCGGATGCAGGCGGGCGGCACGCGCCAGCATGCCCCCGAAAGCGGCAGCTTCGCCTTTTCGGGCTGGGTGCTCAAGACCGGCGAGCGCGCGCTGGTCGATCGCGACGGCGTGTCGGTCCCGCTCTCGACCGGCGAATACAACCTGCTGCTCGCGCTGGTGATGCGGCCGCGCGCGGTGCTGACCCGCGACCAGCTGCTCGACCTGACGCAGGGACGCGAGGCGGCGGCGTTCGACCGCGCGATCGACAACCAGGTCAGCCGGCTGCGCAAGAAGATCGAGCCGGACGCGAAGAACCCCAGTTTGATCAAGACGGTATGGGGTGGCGGCTACACGCTGGCGAGCGATGTCACCCGGCTATGAGGCGCATCCCCCTTTGGCCGCGCAGCATGATGGGGCAGATGGCGCTGGTGGTCGCCGCAGCGTTGTTTCTGGCGCAAGCGCTCAACTTCGGCCTCGCACTGCGCGACCGCTCGAGCTTTCGCCTGGCGCAGGCGACCCGACCGGTCGCGATTCGCGTCGCCGATGCGCTCGAACGGGAGGTACAGAACGGCCGCCCGATCCCGCAGGATCGCGGTCGGGTTCGTCGCGCGCCCGGCAACCCGATCCCGCCCTATCTCGAACGCCGCACCGAAGTGCAGGATGAGCTGCGCCGTCAGTTGACCGAACAGGGCGTGACAGCCGGCCGCATCGACACCGGGGTGCGCCAGGTTTCGGACGAACCCTTGCCGATGGAGGAAGGCCGGCGGCCGCGGGGCCGGCGGCCCGGTCCGATCCTGGTGATCGCGATCGAGGTGCCCGGCAAGGGCTGGCTGACCACCGCCGCGCCGTGGGAGCGTTTCCCGCGCCGGCTGTTCTGGCTGCTCGCCGCCCAGACGCTCATTCTCTACGCGATCATGCTGCTGCCGGTGCTGTGGGCGACCCGCCGCATCTCGCGTCCATTGCACGTCCTGGCCGCCGCGGCACGCCGCTTCCAGCCAGGGGTCGAGGCGGAGCCGGTGGCGGAGGCCGGCCCCAGTGACGTGCGCGCGGTGATCTCCGCCTACAATGCGCTGAGCCGCCGCGTCACCGCGATGCTGGACGAGAAGGATCAGATGCTCGGCGCGATCGGCCACGATCTGCGCACGCCGCTCGCCGCGCTGCGCGTCCGCATCGAATCGGTCGATGACGAGGAAGACCGTGCCCGCATGGCCGACACGATCGATGAGATGAACCGCACGCTCGACGACATCCTCAGCCTCGCCCGCCTCGGCCGCCCGAGCGAGGCGCCGACCGAGACCGATCTGTCGGCGCTGATCGACGCGGTCGTCGACGATTTCCGCGAACTCGGCCACGCGGTCGACTATCAGGACGGCCAGCGCCTCATCGTCCGCCTGCGCCCCGCACTGATGCGCCGCGCGGTCCGCAACCTGATCGAGAATGCGGTCAAATATGGCGGCGGCAGGAGCGAGGTCCTGCTCACCGCCGACCCCGCGCAGGTGCGAATCGAGGTCGCCGACCGCGGCCCCGGCATCCCGGCGGACCAGCTCGCCGCGGTGTTCGATCCCTTCACCCGGCTCGATCCCTCGCGCAACCGCACCACCGGCGGCGTCGGTCTCGGCCTCACCCTCGCCCGCGCGATCGTGCGCGAGGCGGGCGGCGACATCGCGCTCGCCAACCGCGAGGGCGGCGGCCTCTCCGCCACGATCGCGCTGCCGCGGCGCTAAAAAGAAAGGCCCCTCCCGCGCGGGGAGAGGCCCTTCCTTGTCCTTCAGGCCGAAGCCCGAATTCAGCCGACGATTTCTTCCGGCTTGAAGAAGAACGCGATCTCGATCGCCGCATTCTCGTCCGAGTCCGAACCGTGCACCGAGTTCGCCTCGATCGATTCGGCCAGTTCCTTGCGGATCGTGCCGGCATCGGCATTGGCCGGGTTGGTCGCGCCCATGATGTCGCGGTTGCGCTGCACGGCGTTCTCGCCTTCCAGCACCTGCACGACCACCGGGCCGGAGATCATGAACTCGACCAGGTCGTTGAAGAAGGGACGCTCGCGGTGAACGCCGTAAAAGCCCTCGGCCTGCTCGCGGGTCATCTGGATGCGCTTCGAGGCGACGACGCGAAGGCCCGCTTCCTCCAGCATCTTGGTGACCGCGCCGGTCAGGTTGCGGCGGGTGGCATCGGGCTTGATGATCGAAAAGGTCCGGGTCGCGGCCATGGCCGTGCGGCTCCTGTCATTAGGGGTGGGGATTGCGCGGGCCTCTAGTCGGGCACGGCGGCGGTGGCAAGGGGGAGGCGGCGCAGACGAGGCTCGTCTCTCGCAACGCGATTACGCCCTTCTTGGCCCCTCCCGCTTGCGGGAGAGGGCTAGAACATCTCTAAGCCGCCTGCGCCCAGCGTCCATTCTCGTCCTGCTTCCAGTAGCGCCGCTCCACGCCCTCGCGATCCGCCAGCCCCTTCCACGCAATGCGCGCCGCCCCGATGCTGTCCTCGCCGAAGAAGTGGAACGCGCGGTCGAAGTCGAGCGCCGCGTCGCGCCATTCGCCGTCGATCAGTGCGACGAAGCGCGCGCCGTTGGCCGGCGCCACCTCGCCCGCGATCAGCACCGGCTGGACCTTGTCGTCCCCCGCCCCCGCCTGTGCATGGGGCAGGAAGCTCTCGGCCTGCCAGGTCCAGAGCGACCCGTCGATCCGCTGGCGCTGATGCGCGTCGGCGGAAACGATCAGCAGCCGCTGGCCGCTCTCCACCACCTTCACCGCGATGCCGGGCAGCGCCCGCTCCAGCGGCGTCACGGTGAGGTGGTAGAAATCGACCTGCATCAGTTTCTCCAGATCCCTCCCGCACGCGGGAGGGGTGGGTCAGCGCTCGAAATTGTCGCGGACGAAGCGGTCGAGCAGGCGCACGCCGTAACCGGTCGCGCCCTTGTCATAGGTGCTGCCGGGCTTGTCCGCCCACACCATGCCCGCAATGTCGAGATGCGCCCAGCGCACGCCCTCGCCGACGAAGCGCTGGATGAACTGCGCCGCGGTGATCGATCCGGCGCCGCGCGGGCCGACATTCTTCATGTCGGCGATCGGGCTGTCGATCAGCTTGTTGTACGCATCGCCCAGCGGGAAGCGCCACAACAGGTCGCCGGTCGCGCGGCCTGCCGCCAGCAGCTCGTCGGCCAGGCCGTCGTCATTGGCGAACAGGCCGCCATGCTCGCTGCCCAGGCTGATGATCATCGCGCCGGTCAGCGTGGCGAGATCGACGATGGTCTTGGGCGCATGCACCTTCTGGACCCAGGTGATCGCGTCGCACAGCACCAGACGGCCTTCCGCGTCGGTGTTGATCACCTCGATCGTCTGGCCCGACATCGACGTCACGACGTCGCCCGGACGCTGGGCATTGCCGTCAGGCATGTTCTCGACCAGCCCGCACACGCCGATGACGTTGGCCTTGGCCTTGCGCGCGGCGAGCGCCTTCATCGCGCCCGCGACGGCGCCGGCGCCGCCCATGTCCCACTTCATGTCCTCCATGCCCGCAGCCGGCTTGATCGAGATGCCGCCGGTATCGAAGGTCACGCCCTTGCCGACCAGCGCGAGGTCGACGTCGCCCTCTCCCTTGCCGTTCCAGCGCATCGCCAGCAGCCGCGCCTCGCGCACCGATCCCTGCGCAACGCCGAGCAGCGCGCCCATGCCCAGCTTCTCCATCGCGGCGCGATCGAGCACCTCGATCTCGACGCCGAGCTCGGCAAGGTGGCGGCAACGCTCGACGAAGCTCTCGGGATAGACGATGTTGGGCGGATCGGAGACGAGGCCGCGGGTCAGGTCGAGCCCTTCGGTGACCGCCGCCTGTTCGGCATAGGCCGCCTCGGTGCCGTCCGCGGCTCCGGCGACGACGATCTCCGCCAGCGTCGGCTTCTGCTTGTCGGTCAGGCGCGTGCGATAGACGTCGTGGCGCCAGCCGCGCTGAACCGCCGCCGCCGCCAGCCGTGCGGCTGCACGGGCCGTGGGCGCACCGCCCAGGCTCGCGAGGTCGATCGCGATCGCGGTGACGCCCGAGGTCAGGTAGCGCGCAGTCAGTGCGCCGCCGGCACGCTCATAATCCGCCTCGCTGCCCGAACCGACGCCGAGCAGCACCAGCCGGTTCGCGCCGTCGGAGCCGGGCACGAAGATCTCGACGATTCCGCCCGCTTCGCCCTCGAACCGGCCCGCCTTCGCCGCACCGCGCGCAAGCGCCAGCGTGGCGTCGTCCAGCACGCCCGCCGGGATGCGGTCGATGCCGTCCTTCTCGACGGGCAGGGCAACGACGCCCGCATCGGCTGGGCGGGCGGCGGAAAATGTTACGCGCATGAAGCTTCCTGTTCCTGTGGATCTTGTCGTGATTTGCGTTCTCTCTAGGCCAGTGCGCGGCGAACGGCAAAGCCTAGGGTCTGACCTCAATTGGAACGGGGTCGAGACGGAGTCGGATTTGGTGTCAGGCCAGGAGCGAGGAGGGAGCGATGGGGTGCATCGTGACGGATGAGCGACGACGCGTGGCGTCAAATTCGGCCCGCCGCTGCGCGGTCGCCCGTGGAAGGCCAATTGAGATCAGACCCTGGACTTGTCCAGCGATTGCGAAGCGAGGCGCAGGGTGCAATAGGGTTGGCGGGTAAGCGCGCAACGGGCGCGGGTGCCGGGTCGGCGTTAAAGGGGTATGGTTCGGACGTGACGCGCAAGGCTCTGCTTCTCGCCGGGATTCTGCCGATCGCGCTGTGCTGTGTGCCTGCCTATGCGCAGGATCTGCAGGACCGGCCGGTCGAACCGCCGCCGCCGTCGGAAACCGCGCTCCCCACCGATCCCGACCAGATCCAGTTCTCCGCCGATCTCGCCGAATATGATTCGGACGGCGATATCGTGACGATCAGCGGCGACGTTCGCCTGTTCCGTGAGGGCAACCGGCTGCGCGCGGACAAGGTGGTGTGGAATCGCAAGACCGGCCAGGTGCTTGCCTCGGGCAATATCGCGGTCACCAATCCGGAAGGTGACACCGCCTATGGCGACCAGATCGAACTGACCGATTCGCTCAAGGACGGCGCGATCGACAATATGCTCGTCGTGCTGGAACAGGGCGGGCGCCTCGCCGCCGAACGCGGCACGCGCGACGCGAACGGCGTGATCAGCGTCGATCGCGCTGCCTATACGCCTTGCGCGGTGGTCGATTCGAACAACTGCCCCAAGGAACCGTCCTGGAAGATCACGGCGGTGCGCGTCGTCTATGATCCCGCGCGCAAGCGCATGCGCTACAAGGGCGCGCGGGTCTCGCTGTTCGGCTTCGCGACATTGCCGCTTCCGGTGTTCAGCCACTCGGTCGGCGCAGGCAATGCCAGCGGCCTGCTCGCTCCCGCGATCCGCTACGATGCGGTGAACGGCTTCGAGGTCGCCCTGCCCTATTATTTCGCGCTCGGCCCCAATCGCGACGTCACCGTCACGCCGCACGTCTTCACCGATGCACTGCCGATGCTGCAGGGCGAATATCGCCAGCTCACCGGCAACGGCGCCTTCCGGGTGACCGGCTACGCAACCTACAGCCGCCGCAGCGACGATTTCGTCTCGCCGACGCCCTCGGTGTCGAGCGAATATGCCTTTCGCGGCTATATCGACGCGGCCGGCCGGTTCCAGCTCGATCCCAACTGGAGCGTCAGCGGATCGATGCGGATCGCCAGCGATCGCACCTTCCTGCGCCGCTACGACATTTCGAGCGACGACCGGCTGCGCAACAATATCCGGATCGAGCGGATCGATCGCAATTCGATGCTCAGCATCAACGGCTGGGCTGTCCAGACGCTGCGCCCGACCGAAAGCCAGGGGCTTCAGCCGATCGCCCTGCCCGAAATCGACTATCGCCTGCGCTTCGGCCAGGGGCTGCTCGAAGGCGGGCGGTTCGAGCTTCAGCTCAACAGCCTCGCGATCGGCCGCGCCAGCGGGCAGGATACGCAGCGCGCCTTCGCCTCGCTGCGCTACGACCTGCGCAAGCTCACCGCCTGGGGGCAGGAAATCACCCTCACCGCCTATGGCCGCGGCGATCTTTACAATACCGACGAGATCGCAGCGACCAGCCAGGTCAGCTATCGCGGGCTTGAGGGCTTCCGCGGCCGCGCGATCGGCGCGATCGCGCTCGACATGAAATGGCCGCTGATCGGCGAGGCGTTCGGCGGCGTGCAGCGGATCACCCCGCGCTTCCAGGTCGTCGCCGCACCGCGGATCGAGAATTTCGACATTCCGAACGAAGATGCGCGCTCGGTCGATCTCGAGGATTCGAACCTGTTCGCGCTCAACCGCTTCCCGGGTTACGACCGGTTCGAGGATTCGACGCGCTTCACCTTCGGGCTCGATTATGCGCTGTATCTGCCCGGCCTCTCGATCGAGGCGAATATCGGCCAGAGCTACCGGCTCGATTCGCGGCCGACGATCCTGCCCGACGGCACGGGGATGACCGACCGGCTCTCCGACATCGTCGGGCGGACGGTGGTGCGCTACAAGGATTTCCTGACGTTCACGCACCGCTACCGGCTCGACAAGGACAATATCGCGATCCGCCGCAACGAGATCGACGCCACGATCGGCTCGCGCGATACCTTTGCGACGATCGGCTATCTGCGGCTCAACCGGAACGTCGATTTCGCGCTCGAGGATCTGCAGGATCGCGAGGAAGCACGGGTGGGCGCGCGGGTGAAGGTCAGGCGCTTCTGGTCGGTGTTCGGATCGGCGGTGATCGATCTCACCAATGCCGAGGAGGATCCGGCCTCGCTCGCCGACGGGTTCGAACCCGTCCGTCATCGCCTCGGCATCGAATATGAGGATGATTGCCTGCGTCTGGGCGTCACCTGGAAGCGCGATTACCAGACGACCGGCGACGCACGCCGCGGCAGCAGCTACCTGTTGACGCTGGCGCTCAAGAATTTGGGGCGCTAAGCCCCAGTTCAGGCACAATTGGCGACTAAACGCCGCTCTTCCTTCTTCGGGAACGGATTTCAGGTACGGATGACGATGACTCTTAAGGTCGGACATTTCTGCCGCTCGGCAGCGCTGATTCTTGGTATTGCCGGCAGCGCCGCGATCGCTGCGCAGACCGCGGGCGATACGCCGCCGTCCAGCGCGGCCAATCTCGATCTGCCCAAGGAGCTTCAGCTCTTCAGCAAGCCCGATCCCAATGTCCGCAAGCCGACGGCATTGGTGAACGGCTATGTCATCACCCGCACCGATGTCGACCAGCGTTTCGCGCTGTTCGTCGCGCTCAACCAGCTCAAGCTGACCGCGGAGGAGCAGGACCGGCTGCGCCTTCAGGTGCTTCGCCTGCTGACGGACGAGACGATCCAGATCCAGGAAGCCAAGTCGAACGACATCACGATCCCGCAGGATCAGATCGACCGCAGCTTCGCCTCGATCGCCAACCGCTACCAGCGCACCCCCGATCAGATGCGCGCATGGCTGCGCGAAATCGGCTCGTCCGAACGCTCCTTCAAGCGCCAGATCGAAGGCGAAATAGCCTGGCAACGCGTCATCCAGCGCAAAATCGGCTCCCTAATCAATGTCGGCGACGAAGAGGTGAAGTCGATCATCGAGCGGCTTGAGCAGGCTAAGGGAACGGATGAGTTCCAGCTTCGCGAGATCTACATCTCCGCCACGCCCGAACGGCAGGGCGAAGTGTTCCAGGCGATGCAGCAGATGATCCAGCAGATGCAGCAAGGCCGTCCGTTCGAATATTTCGCACAGTTCTCGGAAGCGACCACCCGTTCGGTCGGCGGCGACCTTGGCTGGGTGCGTTCCGGTATGCTTCCGGCGCAGCTTGGCCAGGCGGCGCAGCAGATGCAGGTCGGCCAGGTCGCGGGCCCGATCGAGGTTCCGGGCGGCTTCTCGATCCTCTATCTCGTCGACAAGCGTCAGGTCCTGACCAGCGATCCGCGCGACGCCAGGCTCAGCCTGCGCCAGCTCACCGTGAAGTTCCCAGCAGGCACTACCCAGGCCCAGGCGCAGACCAAGGCATCGGAATTCGCGACCGTCCTCAAATCGACGGCCGGTTGCGGCGCAGTGGGCAAGGCCGCA
Organism: Sphingomonas koreensis; assembly: GCF_002797435.1. NCBI lineage: Bacteria > Pseudomonadati > Pseudomonadota > Alphaproteobacteria > Sphingomonadales > Sphingomonadaceae > Sphingomonas > Sphingomonas koreensis. The sequence goes on from NZ_PGEN01000001.1 coordinate 919,138, forward strand.
GAAACGCTGGGCGCCGAGGTCGTGGACAATGATTCGGTACGTGCACGCGACCTGCCACCGCAGCTGCAGGACATCATCCTGAAGCTCCAGATCGGCGAGTCGACGCCTCCCTTCGGATCACCCGAAGAAGGCGTGCGCGCGCTGGTCCTTTGCGGGCGCGACGATCCCAAGACCGCCGCCCTGCCCAACCCGGACCAGATCCGTGAGCAGATCGAGGAAACCCGTACCAACCTTCGTGCCCAGCGCTACCTTCGCGACCTGCGCCGGGACGCGATCATCGACTATCGCTGAGCCGTGACGATTCCGGTCCTCCCCCTTGCGATCGCATTGGGCGATCCTGCCGGGATCGGACCGGAAATTGTCGCAAAGGCGTGGCGGGATCGTGAACTTCAGGCATTGCCGCCCTTCTTCGCCGTAGGCGATGCGCGCGCGATCGCAGCGGTCTGGAATGGCCCGATCGCCAGCATCGCAAACCCGAGTGAAACCCCGGCGATATTCGGCGAAGCGCTTCCGGTGCTCCCGGTCGCCGGTACGAGCGAGATCATTCCCGGTACCCCGGACGATGCAGGCGCACGCAGCGCGCTCGACAGCCTCGAGCTCGCCACCGGTTTGACCCGCTCGGGTACGGCAGGCGCGCTGGTGACCGGGCCGGTATCCAAGGCTCAGCTCTACCGCATCGGGTTCACCCACCCCGGCCAGACCGAGTTCATTGCCGAACGCTGCGGCATCGCGCCGGAAAATACGGTGATGATGCTCGCAGGGCCGACTCTGCGGGTCGTTCCGGTGACCACGCATATCCCGCTTGCCGCCGTGCCGCAGGCGATTTCGATCGAACTGATCATCGCCAAGGCGCGCGTGACGGCGCGGGGCCTCTCGCGCAATTTCGGGATCGACGCGCCGCGGCTCGCCTTCGCAGGGCTCAATCCGCACGCAGGCGAAAGCGGCGCAATCGGACGGGAGGAAATCGAGATCCTCGAACCCGCGATCCGCCAGCTACGGGCCGAAGGAATCGATGTGGTCGGACCGCTTGCCGCCGACACGATGTTCCATGCCCGCGCCCGCGCCACCTATGACGCCGCGATCTGCCTCTACCACGATCAGGCGCTGGTACCGCTCAAGACGCTGCATTTCGATGAGGGCGTCAACATGACGCTGGGCCTGCCGATCGTGCGTACATCCCCCGATCACGGCACGGCGTTCGGCATCGCCGGGCAAGACATGGCCGAGCCGGGTGCGATGATCGCCGCGATCCGCATGGCTGGTCAGGCGGCAGAGAAGCGGGCATTGGCTGAGGCGTGACCGCCCTTCCCCCGCTTCGTGAAGTCATCCGCAACCATGGGCTGAGCGCCAGCAAGGCGCTGGGCCAAAATTTCCTGTTCGATTCGCAGCTGCTCGACCGGATCGCGCGCGTGCCGGGCGATCTCGAAGGACGGGAAGTATTCGAAGTCGGCCCCGGACCGGGCGGCCTGACCCGTGCCCTGCTGCAAGCAGGAGCGAAGGTCACCGCAGTCGAACGCGATCGCCGCTGCATCCCCGCGCTGGCCGAGCTGGGTGAAGCGTTTCCGGGCAAGCTCACCGTGATCGAGGGCGATGCACTGGAGGTGGACGCGCCGTCGCTGTTCGCCGGCAAGCCGCATATCGCATCCAACCTGCCCTATAATATCGGCACTGCACTGACGGTGGGCTGGCTCTCGGCAATCTGGCAGCCCTGGTGGGCGAGCCTGACCCTGATGTTCCAGAAGGAGGTCGCCGAGCGCATCGTCGCCGCCCCAGGAACCGGCGCCTATGGCCGCCTCGCGGTGCTGGCGCAGTGGCGGAGCAGCGCGAAGATCGCGATGCCCGTCCACCGCTCCGCCTTCACCCCGCCGCCCAAGGTGATGTCGGCGGTGGTGCATATCGTCCCGGGCGAGGAGCCGGCAGGTGTCAAGCTCGCGGTGCTCGAGAAGCTGACCGGTGCAGCCTTCGGACAGCGGCGCAAGATGCTGCGCCAGAGCCTCAAGGCCATGCCCGGCGCGGTCGAGGCAGCCGAGAGCATCGGGATCGATCCGACGCGGCGCGCAGAAACGGTAAGCGTCGACGAATTCGTCGCGCTCGCGCGCACGCTGTCTGCCTAGTTGATCTCAGCTGCGCTAAACCCGGCACCGGCAAACAAAAGTCAGCCTTAGTTCTTCTTCGCTTCAGCGGGCGGCGGAACGACCTGCGCGGTCGCGGTCGCGGGCGGCCCCTTGGCAATCGCAGCGGCGAGCTGGTTCGCGTCGGCGCAGCTGGCACCGCACAGCGTCTTCACCCGCGCGAGGTTTTCCTTCGCGCGCTCGACCGCACCCTTCTGCACCATCGCCTCGCCCTGCCCGCGCAGCGCAACGACGTCGTTCGGCTCAAGCGTCAGCGCCTCGCGATAGAAGCGGATCGCCTTGCCCGGCAGCCCCTGCGCGCGCGCGACTTCGGCGAGCACGATATAGGCCTGACGGTTGCGCGGATCGACGGCGAGCGCGCTTTCGATCAGGTCGTTGGCGCCGTCGAGATTGCCCGCGGCCCGCGCCGCCTTGCCGCGTTCGAGCAACGCGATCGAGCGCGCGTCGATCTGGTCGTCAGCACGCTGGCCATAAAGCGAGGTCGAAACGCTGAGCAGAGCGAGCGCGGCGGCGGCGGACACGACAGTGATACGCATCAGGGACTCCGGACGTAGAATGCGCAGGGCTATCATGTGCGCACCAGCTTCGCGACAAAAAAGCCGTCGGTCGAATGGGACAGCGGGGTCAGGCGCATGCCCGGTCCATGCGGAGTTCCGAGCGGAAGCGCAAGCGGCGCGGCGCTCCAGCCCGGCTGACGGGCCAGAAGCGCCTCCACCTGATCCGTCCCTTCGGCATCGAGCAGCGAACATACGATGTGGATCAGCGTGCCGCCGGGCTTGACCAGCGCAGCGCCGACATCGAGCAGCCGGGCCTGGGTCTCGACCAGCTTTGCCAGTCGCGCGGGTGTGAGCCGCCAGCGTGCCTCCGGGTTGCGGCGCCAGGTGCCGGTGCCCGAGCACGGCGCGTCGATCAGCACGACATCGGCGGTTCCCGTCCAGTCGGCGAGCGGCTCGATCTCGCGGCCCGGGTTGAGCAGGCGCGTTCCGACGATCGAAACCCCCGCCCGCTCGGCCCGCGGCAGCAGGCGCGAGAGGCGCGACCGATCGGAGTCCGAGGCAAGCAGTTCGCCCCGGTTCCCCATCGCGGCGGCGAGGGCAAGGGTCTTGCCGCCACCGCCTGCGCACAGATCGACCACGCGCATTCCGGGCTGAGCACCCGCGGCAAGCGTGACGGTCTGGCTGCCCGCGTCCTGCACCTCGATCCAGCCATCGGCATAGGGCTGCGTCTTCTCGACCGGCGTATCGGACGGAAGGCGGAGCGCCGCAGCGAGTCCATCAACCGGCAGCGCATCGGGCAAGGCGGCCCGAACCTGCGCGACACTGGCCTTGAGCGTGTTGACTCGCAGGTCGAGTGGCGCCCGGCCGAGCATTGCCGCCGCCTGATCCGTACCGATGCCCGATGCGGCGAGCCCCTCGATCAGCCAGCCAGGCGCGATCCCGGCTTGCGCGACCGGTTCACCGGCGGCACGCGGCGCCGGGCCGTAGGATGAACCGTCGAAGGTTGCGGCCAGCTCCACATCAGTGGCCGCGAGCGCCAGGAGCGCAGCGCGCCCGCTCCCCGGCCGTTCGCCGCAGAAGCGGATCGCGTCGTAAATCAGCCCGCGGATCGCACGGCGGTCCTTCGACCCGGCATAGCGGCGCGCCGCGAACCCGCGCTGGATCAGCACGTCCGCGGAGGCTCCGCCGTCCCGCGCCGCGACGATGATCTGGTCGAGCAGCTCGATCGCCGCCTGGGTACGTGCGGCGGGTGTCATGCCCGCCGATCCGGGTGACAGGTCGATTGACAAAGTTGACGCGACACGCGTGTTTTCACTGCAATGAAGACACGTGGGGCGTGTGGCATCGACGAGGGGAATTCAGACTGCATTGCTGGTACGGCAAAGCAGATGGGTTCCAACATTGGAAGGGGGAAGCATGGGACACAAAGCAATCCGGCCGATGAAGCCGCGCGATCCGCACGAGCAGCATCGCGCCGCGACGCCGCTGGAATTGCTGTTCGACCTCGTCACGGTGATCGCTATCGCCGCCGCCGCGGCATCGCTGCATCACGGCATTGCAGCGGATCATGCAGCGGAGGGAGTCGTCCGCTACCTGTTCACCTTCTTCGCGATCTGGTGGGCATGGATGAACTTCACCTGGTTCGCGTCGGCCTATGACAATGACGATGCACCGACCCGGCTGCTGACGATGGTTATCATGGGCGGCGCGCTGCTGATCGCCGCGGGGATCGAACGCTTCTCCGCCCATCTCGACATCAGCCTGGTCGTGGCGGGCTATGCGATGATGCGCGTGGCGATGATCGCGCTATGGCTGCGCGCGGCGTGGCACGACCCGGCGCGGCGCCCCTGTGCGCTGCGCTATGCCGCCGGGATAGCGATCGCCCAGATCTACTGGATCGGCCTTTATTTCCTCGGCGATCCGCATTCGCCCGTGTTCATCGCGCTGATCCTGCTGGGCTGGCTTATCGAGCTTGCCGTGCCGGCCATCGCCGAGCGCGCGGGCATGACGCCGTGGCATCGGCATCATATCGTCGAGCGCTACGGCCTGCTGACGATCATCGTGCTGGGCGAGGTGCTGCTGGCGGCGACACTGGCACTCGAGAAGGCTTGGGACGGGAGCTTCGACGTGCGGCTGGTGCATACCGCCATCTCCGCGCTGGTGATCACCTTTGCGATGTGGTGGCTCTATTTCGCGCGCGAAGAGCAGCTTTCGAGCGCCAGGCTGAGCCGCGCGCTGCAATGGGGCTATGGCCATATGATCGTCTTCGCATCCGGCGCAGCGGTTGGCGCAGGCTTTGCCGTGCTGGTCGAGATCCTCACCGGCCATTCCAAGATCGGAATACGGGCCGGCGATCTGGCGGTGGCGATCCCGCTCGGCATCTACTTCCTGGCTCTGTGGCTTGTGCGCGACCGGTTCGAACTGCACGGGGCGGCACGCTGGGTACTGCCGGTGTTCGCGGCGGCGGTGATCGCCCTGCCCTTCGCCTTCCCCGCGCTGGAGGCGATCGCGGCGCTGGCCGTGGCGGCGGTAGCGATCCGCGCGGCGCTGGCCGCCCGCAGCGTCAGGGCGGAGTCTGCCGCTTGATTCCATAGTCGATCCGGATCCGCACCCATTCGCCGATCTTCGGCTGGCCGCCAAGCCGCGGCGGGCGGACGCGGAACTGCCAGGCGGCGGCGAGCACCGCACGGGCGATCTTCGAGCCTTCGGGATACTCGTCGAGCATGATGCAATCATCGACCCGGAAATCGGGCACGGTGCGGCACGCGATCAATCCCCAGCCCGGCCCGCTCGCGGTGGAGAGATAGCCGCTGAGTTCACTGTCATAGGGCTCGCGATACCAGGCCGCGGCATAGAGCGGTTCGCCGCGCGGCCCCCTGCCCTCGACCCGCGGCGTATCGCCGGGCAGGCTGGCGAGGTTGGGCGGTCCCGCGGTACGGCGCGGCGCGGCCGGCGCGGCAGGCTGGCGTGGAAGCACCGCGATATCCGGCATCCGCCCGAGCGGTATGTTGAGCAGCACGGGCGGTGACGGCTGGGGCTGAGGCTGCGGAACGGGCGGCTGCGGCGCTGGTTCGGGCTGGGTCTCCGCGGGTTGTGCACGCACCGGATTCGGAGCGGCACTGGGAGCGGGCTTATCCTCGGTTTCGGCTTCGGGCTCGGGTTCGGGCGTCACGCCGAACACCGTCATGCCCGCATCCCCGTCCTCGCGGCCGACAATATCCGGTGCCAGCGTGAAGATCATCAGCACGACCAGAAGCTCGACCAGCAACGCGAGCACGAAGCCCCGCGTGCGCGTCCCGAACCGGTCGCGCAGACGATCGAAACGTGAGGGTGCGGGAGAATCCGGCTGGGACAATGAACCTCGGGAAACAGAAGCGGCGCGGACGGAGCGTGGCTAGAATGGCATTACGACTAAAACATGTCGGACTCAGCGCAACCGTTCCGCAAGGAAATCGACAAAGACGCGAACGCGGGCCGGGGTGTTGGCACCACCAACGAACACGGCGTGGATCACCTCGATATCCCCGGGGTTGAATTCCTCAAGGACCGGGACGAGCCGACCGTCGGCAAGCTCATCCGCGACGCTGAACGCGCCCACGCGCGTGATCCCGACCCCGGCGGCGGCGAGCTGGCCCAGTGTCTCGCCATTATTGGCCTCGATATTGCCGGTGACGGTCATCGCATAGTCGCTCTGTCCGTCGCAGAACGGCCAGACCGGCTCGGCGCGGCGAAAGTTGAAGTTGAGGCAATTATGATCGTGCAGGTCCGCCGGCACGCGCGGGGTGCCGTGCCGCGCCAGATAGCCGGGCGAGGCGACGATCACCCGGCCATTCTCCCCCAGCTTGCGCGCGGTGAGGCCACTGTCGGCGAGCGGGCCGAAGCGGATCGCGACATCCGCCTGCCCCGCCGCCACATCGACGATCGAATCGCTCAGGCTGATGTCGACCAGGATATGCGGGTAGAGGCGCGCGAACTCCCCGAGCAGCGGGACGATGCACAGCCGCCCGTGCGACAGCGCCGCGCTGACCCGAAGCCGCCCGCGTGGCGCCCCTTGGTCGGCGATCGCCTGCTCGGCATCATCGAGATCTGTGAGGATGCGGCGGGCAGCGCCGAGATAGGCCTGCCCCTCCGCGGTCAAGGTCAGCGCGCGGGTGGTGCGGAGCAACAGGCGAACGCCCAGCCGCGCCTCGATCCGGTCGACGGTGCGGCTGACCGCGGAGGGGGTGAGACCCAGCACACGCCCCGCGGCCGAAAAGCTGCCCTGCGCAGCGACTGCGGCAAATACTTCAAGTGAGCGGGCACGATCGGCACCGCCTTCCATCTTTGCGTCCATGGCAAAAATCCTTCGCGTCGACGCCACCTACAAGGCTCACCGGCCACCGTCCATCTGTGCGTCGAACGCTATCAGGGAGTGTATGATGGAATACCGGCAATTGGGCGCTTCGGGACTTCGCGTACCCGTGCTGAGCTTTGGTGCGGCAACCTTCGGCGGCACCGGGCCGCTGTTCAGCGCATGGGGCACCAGCGATGCGGCGGAAGCGCGGCGATTGGTCGACATCTGCCTCGATGCCGGGGTCAATCTGTTCGACACCGCCGACGTTTATTCGAACGGCGCTTCCGAGGAAGTGCTGGCGGAAGCGATCAAGGGCCGGCGGGACCAGGTGCTGATCTCAACCAAGACCGGGCTTCCGCTCGGCGACGGGCCTGCCGACTGGGGCGTGTCGCGCTCGCGGCTGATCGCAGCGGTCGATGCGTCGCTCAAGCGGCTCGGCACCGACCATATCGACATCCTCCAGCTCCATGCCTTCGACGCGCATACGCCGGTCGAGGAGTTGCTGGCGACGCTCGACACGCTGGTCGCGCAGGGCAAGGTCCGCCACACCGGCGTCTCCAACTATCCCGGCTGGCAGCTGATGAAGGCGCTCGCCGCCGCCGACCGGCATGGCTGGCCGCGCTTCGTCGCGCACCAGGTCTATTATTCGCTGATCGGGCGCGCCTATGAGGCCGATCTTATGCCGCTCGCCGCCGATCAGGGCATCGGCGCACTGGTTTGGAGCCCGCTCGGCTGGGGGCGCCTCACGGGCAAGATCGGGCGCAACCGTCCGGTGCCCGCGGGCAGCCGCCTGCACGATACCGAACAGTTCGCGCCGCCGGTGAGCGAAGAGCATCTCTACAAGGTGATCGATGCGCTCGAGGCCGTGGCGGAGGAAACGGGCAAGACCGTGCCGCAAGTCGCGATCAATTGGCTGCTCCAGCGCCCCACAGTCTCGTCGGTGATCATCGGCGCCCGCAACGAGGAGCAGCTGCGGCAGAATCTCGGCGCCGTCGGCTGGTCGCTGACCCGCGAACAGGTCGCCGCGCTGGATGCGGCGAGCGACGTGCTGCCGCCCTACCCGCACACCCCCTATCGGCAGCAGGAGGGCTTTGCCCGCCTCAATCCGGCGATCGTTTGATTGCGGCACCGGCCGAACCTTCCAGCAAGACTCTGAACCGGAAAGCCACGACAATGAAGCTCAATCCTCCATTGCTCGCGCTCGCCGCGGGCGCCTTCGGCATCGGCGTGACCGAGTTCGCGCCGATGGGCCTGCTGCCCGTTATTGCCAACGATCTGGGCGTTTCGATCCCCGCCGCCGGGCTGCTGGTCAGCGCCTATGCGCTGGGCGTGCTGATCGGCGCCCCGCTGATGACGCTGACCACCGGGCGCGTGCCGCGACGGACGCTGCTGATCGGTCTTGCCGCGATCTTCACGCTCGGCAACCTGCTGTCCGCCGTCGCCGACGGCTATTGGACACTGCTCGCGGCGCGCGTGCTTACCTCCCTCAACCATGGAGCGTTCTTCGGCGTCGGATCGATCGTCGCAGCGAGCGTGGTCGCGCCCGACCGCAAGGCCGGCGCGGTCGCGGCGATGTTCATGGGGCTGACGGTGGCGATCATCGTCGGTGTGCCGCTCTCGACCTGGGCGGGCGAGCATCTCGGCTGGCGTGCGTCTTTCTGGGCGATTGCGGGGCTGGGCGTGGTGACGATGGCGGCGCTACGCTTCACCCTGCCCGCGATGCCAGCGCCGGAAGGCGGCAATGTAGCCGACGAGTTGCGCGTGCTGGCGCGCAAACCGGTGCTCGCCGCGCTCGGCCTCACCGTGATCGGCTCGAGCGCGATGTTCACCGTGTTCACCTACATCACCCCGATCCTGCAGACCCAGACCCGCGCTTCGCTGGCGTTCGTGACGGCGATGCTGGTGGTCTATGGCGTAGGCCTCACCGTGGGCAACTGGCTGGGCGGCAAGTTCGCCGACAAGTCGGTCGATCGGACGCTGATCGTCACCCTCGCCTCGCTGTCGGCGGTGCTGGTCGCTTTCGCCGCACTGATGCCCTTCCATGCGCCAGTCACGGTCCTGGTGTTCCTGTGGGGCGTGGCGAGCTTCGCACTGGTCCCGCCGCTTCAGGTGCGGGTGATGACCGCCGCGGCGGATGCGCCCAACCTCGCCTCGTCGGTCAATATCGGCGCGTTCAACCTCGGCAACGCTATCGGCGCAGCGCTGGGGGGCGCGGTTATCGCTGGCGGGCTGGGTTATCCGGCGGTTTCGCTGGCGGGCGCGGCGACCTCCGCGATCGGCCTGATCATGGTGCTGTTGGCGCGCCGCGGAAGCGCCCCGGCCGGGGGAGAAAGGCTGGCTGCGGGCACCTGTTGAGCGTGCTTCGATCCAATACTTAAGTTTTCACTTGACTATTGGTCATTCGATTCGTTAGTTAAGTGCATGCTTAAGCATCAGGACGTCGATACCCTGCTTCGCGCGTTGGCCGAACCGACCCGTCGGTCGATCATCGAGCGATTGAGCAACGCCCCGGCTGCGGTCGGGGAGTTGGCCAAGCCCTATGACATGTCGCTCGCGGCGGTCATGCAGCATCTGCAGGTGCTGGAGGCGGCGGGGATCATCGCAAGTGAAAAGGTCGGGCGTTCCCGCATCTGCCGGCTGGAGCCGGAAGGGATGGACGCGCTCGCCCTGTGGATCGAAGCCAGGCGTCATCCGTCCGAGCGCAAGCTGGACCGGCTGGCCGCCTTCCTCAACGAAACCGGAGACAAGCCATGACCGATACCACTGCCACCAAGCCCGCCGTGCACAGCACCTTCCGCATCGAGCGCTTCTACAATGCCAGCCCGGACCGCGTGTTCGGCGCCTTTTCCAACCCCGACTCCAAGCGCCGCTGGCTGATCGAGGGCGAAGGATGGGAGATCTTCGAATACACACCGTCTTTCGAGATCGGCGGCCATGAGCGCTCGCGCTTCGCCTATCAGGGCGGGCCGGAGATCCTCAATGAGACCATCTATCAGGACATCGTCCCTGGCGAGCGGCTGGTCTATTGTTACCGCATGGCGATGGCAGGCGCGCCGATGTCCGCGTCGCTGACCACGATCGAGCTGGTCGAGAAGGACGGCGGAACGCTGCTCATCCAGACCGAGCAGGGCACCTATCTCGACGGCCATGACGACGGCACGATGCGCGAACAGGGCTGCCGCGAGCTGCTCGAGGCGCTTGCCAAGGAGGTCGAGGGCTGAAGCCCTGGAGGGGCGCGGCGATGGCCGCGCCCCTCTTTCATCGATACCTCAACAACCAGTTCCACATCGTTACATGATCAAATAATCTCAAACAGCATGCTTCTAGTGTGAAATAAATCAATTACGATTCGGGTTTTGATATCTGACAAAATAGATCAGGGCTCCGTCGATATACGTCGCATGAATCCGGGTTTCTATTTCTGATTATTTCATGCTATACGATCTGCGCTGACGTCGCTTGCGACGGATATTGGGCCGCCTAGGCTCCTCCCTTTGTCCATTTCTAGCCTCGCCGAAGCCGGGATGCACCGCCATCGGCGCATGCCCGCCCTGGGACAAAGGAACCCAATATGATCACCGGAACCGTGAAATTCTTCAATCCTGACAAAGGCTTCGGCTTCATCGCGCCCGAAGGCGGGGGTGGCGATGCCTTCGTCCACATCTCCGCGGTTGAGCGCGCCGGGATGCGGACGCTGGATAAGGACCAGCGCGTCACCTACGAGCTCGAGACCGACAACCGCGGCAAGACTTCGGCCGTCAATCTCCAGTCCGCCTGATCCGAACCGGCTGAGGGGCGCTCGCACGGGAGCCCCTCGCCTCTCCCTTGCTAACGGAGATCCAATGTCCAGAGCACTCAATATCAATGCCACCAAAGACGAAGTCATCGCCGCTTGCGCCAAGCACAAGGTGCCGATCAGCGCGATCGAAACCCTGCTGTCGGGCGGCACGCGCGTCGTCATGAACAATGCCGATGATACGGCACGCATCGCCAAAGCCTATGGGTCTAAGGTGATGACTGGGAAGGCGACCCGCGTTCCGACCCGAATGAGCCGGCAATAGGGTGGCGGGAGAACCGCGCATGGCAGCTTATCGGGAACCCGGCTTTGAGGAGCGCGCGGCGCTTGCCGCACGCGCCAAAAGTGCCGCGCTGGCGCGTCTGCGGGCAAGGCCGCCCATCGACGAAGCCGAGCGGGCGGCTCGCGCTGTCCGAGCGCTTAAGCGCGAGACTGCTGCGGAGGAGAAGCGTGCTGCAAAGCGCATGACTCGCGAAGCGGCTGCCGCACTCAAACGCATCGCCACGGCCGAAATATCCGCTGTGGAGGATACGCAGGCCAACGCGACCGGGACCACCGAAGCCGATCGCAAGGCGGCCCGCGACGCCCGCTATGCTGCACGCAAGGGCAGGAAGTCGAAATAGGCCGGGTGACACCCCGACAGCCGAACCAACAATCGCCGAGAGGAGCCGAACAATGGCCAAAAGTCAGAAAAGATCGAACCGGGAAGTGCGCAAACCCAAGGCGACCAAGGAGCCGAAGCCCAACGCGTCGAACCCATCCCAAAAGGGCAAGCCGGTCGAGATGACGACGCTGAAAACCTGACCGGCGGGCGCTTCGGCTGCCCGGCCCCTAGCGCGTCGGGTAGTTGGGCGCCTCGCGCGTGATCGTCACGTCATGGACATGGCTCTCGCGCAGGCCTGCGCCGGTGATGCGGACGAAACGGCCCTTCTTCTGCAGGTCGGGGATCGTCGCCGCGCCGGTATAGCCCATCGCGGCCTTGATGCCGCCGACGAGCTGGTGGATCACGTCCTTTGCCGGGCCCTTGAACGCTACCTGTCCCTCGATCCCTTCAGGAACGAGCTTGAGCTGGTCCTTGATGTCGCCCTGGAAATAGCGGTCGGCCGAGCCGCGGCCCATCGCGCCGACGCTGCCCATGCCGCGATACGATTTGTAGGCGCGGCCCTGATACAGGAAGGTCTCGCCCGGCGCTTCCTCGGTCCCCGCGAGCAGCGAGCCGACCATGCAGGTCGATGCGCCCGCCGCCAGCGCCTTGGCAAGGTCGCCCGAGGTGCGAAGTCCGCCATCGGCGATCACCGGCACGCCCGACTTGGCGGCCTCGTTGGCGCTGTCCATCACCGCGGTGAGCTGCGGCACGCCGACCCCCGCGACGACGCGGGTGGTGCAGATCGATCCGGGGCCGATGCCGACCTTCACCCCGTCCGCGCCCGCGCCGATCAGCGCCTTGGTCGCCTCGCCCGTCGCGACGTTGCCGGCGACGACCTGGACGCGGTTGGAGAGCTTCTTCACCCGCTCGACCGCGCGCGCAACGTCCTTGTTGTGGCCGTGCGCGGTGTCGATCACGATCAGGTCGACTTCGGCATCGACCAGCGCCTCGGTGCGCTCGAAGCCCTTGTCGCCGACCGTCGTCGCGGCGGCGACGCACAGGCGGCCTGCACTGTCCTTGGTCGCGTCGGGATAGGTGACCGCCTTCTCGATATCCTTGACCGTGATCAGCCCGACGCAACGATAGGCATCGTCGACCACCAGCAATTTCTCGATCCGGCGGGCGTGGAGCAGGCGGCGCGCCTCTTCCTGTCCGACCCCGATCGAAACGGTGGCGAGATTCTCGTGCGTCATCAGCTCGCTGACCGGCTGCTTGGGATTCTCGGCGAAGCGCACGTCGCGATTGGTGAGGATGCCGACCAGCTTGCCCGACGCTTCGGTGATTGGAATACCGCTGATTTTGTGCCGTGCCATCAATGCCTGCGCCTCGGCCAGCGTTCCGGTGGGGGTCATGGTGATCGGATTGACGACCATCCCGCTCTCGAATCGCTTGACGATCCGCACCGCCTCGACCTGCTCCTCGATCGACAGGTTGCGGTGGAGCACGCCCATCCCGCCGAGCTGCGCCATGACGATCGCCATATCGGCCTCGGTGACCGTGTCCATCGCCGAGGAGAGGATCGGGATATTGAGCTTGATGTCGCGCGTCACATGGGTGCGGGTGTCCGCCATGCTCGGCAACACTTCGGATTCGCCCGGATAGAGAAGGACGTCGTCGAAGGTGAGACCGAGGGGGATATCCATATGTGCGCCAATGTCCTGAGTCGGAAGTTGGCGGCCCATGTAACCGTGGATACCGCTATGCGCTAGGGGGTGGAGTCGATCGTCAGGCAGCCGCCCGCTCAAGGAGAGGGTAGAGGGTGCGCTGTTCCTGCAGAATACGGTCGCGCATCATCTTCTGTACCACCACCGATGCCGCGCGATATCCGTCCCAGTCCGCGAGCGCCTGATCGATCGACCAGCGGCTGATATGGCTGGAAGACGCCGCGACATGCTCTGCATTCTGCTCGCGCAGCGCACGCACGTTGGGCCGTTCGCTGGAGAGTGCGCTGATCATCAGCAGATCGCACGCCGCATCCACGATCTTGCGTCGCTCAGCACTCGCCTTGCTCAGCTTCCAGCGTGTATCCGCGAGCTTCGCCCTGTCCGGCATCGCATCCCGGGTCAGCCTCTCCAGCTCGTTAAGGCAGGAGAGCAAAGCATCATGCGCGCGCTTGAGCTCCCAAAGCACCCTCGCCTCCTTCCACGCGCCGCGACGGGACGATGGCCTGTGCGGCGTCTATGTCTTCAATCATTCGATCGCCGAAACGTTCCGTGTCGCCATGCGCTCCGCACCGACCGCAATCACGGCGCCGATCGCATAGGCAAACAGATCCCTGACGTCGAAACCGGTGCCGAGTACGACTCGCAGCCATGGGTGATGGGCGAGGCCGAGGATGTGCAGGATGCCGATCAGCTGGCCCAATTCGATGGCCACCGCGACCGAAAGCGCGACCGCCGCCGCCGTCCACGGCCCCGCTGCAGACACTGCGCGGATCGCCATGAACACGAGGATCACGGCCAACACGTCGCCCAGATAGGGCCGGACGAAGGCATCGTTCACGAACAACGCGATCAGCACCTCCACCGCAAGCAGCACCAGTGCGGCAATGGCGTGGCCAGTCCGGAAGGTCACCCCGCCCGCGCCAGCAGCAGCTTCGCCTGTTCGACGTGCATGTCCTCGATCATCCGGTCCTTGTACCGCTCGGCGCCACCGCCCGCCGCGGCGATCAACGCGCGGGCATCGTCCAGCTCGGCCGGCGACGGATCGAACGCGGCGCGGACGATGTCGATCTGGTTCGGATGGATCAGGCTCTTGCCGTCAAAGCCCAGCAGCCGGCCCTCCGCCGCCTCGGCGGCAAGACCATCGCCATCGTCGAGCCTGTTGAACACACCATCGAGCACCCAGATTTCAGCCGCGCGTGCCGCCAGCACGATCAACTGAAGCGAAAGCTGCATCTGCGTACGTCCCGCGGCAGGGGGCAGCCTGAGCGAGGCGGCAAGGTCATTGGTGCCGGCGATCAGCCCCGCCATCTCAACCCCCGAACCGGTCGCGCCGGCGATCGCCCCGGCATGCATCACCCCCGCCGCGGTCTCGATCATCGCCAGCACCGGGCGTTCGGAATGGAACGCAGCCCGGACGATCGTCTCCGCCTTCTCGACCTTGGGCACGATCACATGCGTCGCGGCGGATTTCCTGACCGCCTCCAGATCCTCAATCCAATGCGCACTGTCCTCGGCGTTGACGCGGATGCCGAACAGCCGGTCGCCGAACCCCTCCGCCGACTGTGCAGCCTCCCGGGCCGCATCCTTGTCCCCGGCCTTAACCGCGTCCTCCAGATCGAGGATGATCATATCGGCGGCGAGCGTCCGCGCCTTCTCGATCGCGCGCGGGTTCGACGCGGGCAGGAACAGCGCGGTGCGCGGAGCGATGTAATGGACTGTGCTCATCGCTGCTCTATGCTAGCATCCGCCGGACAATGCGAGGTCCGGCGATTTCTGGGGGAGTGACATGGAACTGACGGTTGGCGCCTTCTTCGTCGGCATGCTGCTGGTACTGCTCTACCTCTTCTCCAGCATCAAGATCGTCCGGCAAGGCTATGAATATACGATCGAGCATTTCGGTCGTTTCACCGCCGTGGCGAAGCCCGGATTCAATCTCTACCCCGCCTTCTTCTACCGGGTCGGCCGCCGGGTGAACATGATGGAGCAGGTGATCGACATTCCGGGTCAGGAGATCATCACCAAGGACAATGCCATGATCTCGACCGATGGCGTGGTGTTCTTCCAGGTGCTGGACGCGGCCAAGGCGGCCTATGAGGTGTCGGACCTCTATGTCGCGCTGCTCCAGCTGACCACGACCAACCTGCGCACGGTGATGGGCTCGATGGACCTCGACGAGACGCTGTCGAAGCGCGACGAGATCAACGCGCGGCTGCTGTCGGTAGTCGATCACGCGACCACGCCCTGGGGCGTCAAGATCACCCGCGTCGAGATCAAGGACATCCGCCCGCCTGCCGACATCGTCAACGCAATGGGCCGCCAGATGAAGGCCGAGCGCGAGAAGCGCGCCAACATCCTCGAGGCCGAAGGCTCGCGCGCGTCGGAGATCCTGCGCGCCGAGGGCCAGAAGCAGGCCCGCATCCTCGAGGCCGAGGGTCGCAAGGAATCGGCCTTCCGCGACGCCGAGGCCCGCGAACGCGCGGCGGAAGCCGAGGCCAAGGCGACCGAGCTGGTGTCGCAGGCGGTCGAGTCCGGCTCCGCCGCGTCGCTCAACTACTTCATCGCGCAGAAATATGTCGAAGCGGTCGGCAAGTTCGCCACCTCGCCCAACGCCAAGACGATCCTGTTCCCGGTCGAGGCAACGCAGCTGATCGGCACGCTGGGCGGGATCGGCGAGCTGGCGAGGGACGCGCTCGGCAAGATCGATGCCCCCGCCGTGCCGCCGGCTGCTCCGGCCCGTACGCGCCAGTCGCCCTTCGTGCAGAAGGAGGGTGAATGAACTGGAGCGAACAGGGCGGCTTCATCTGGCTGATCCTCGCCGCGGTGCTGGCGATCGCCGAACTGATGCTGCCGGGCGTCTACCTGACCTTCATTGCGATGGGTGCGGCGGTTACCGGCGTGCTGGCGCTGATCTTCCCCGAACTGGGGCCGGTGGGGCAATTGGTGAGCTTCGCCGCCTGGTCGACGGTGTTCGTGCTGGTCGGCAAGCGCTGGTATGGCGCAAACCCGGTGCCGAGCAGCGATCCCGATCTCAACAATCGCGCTGCACGCATGATCGGCCAGACGGTGACGGTGGTAGAGGCGATCGAGGGCGGCACCGGCCGGGTGCGCGTCGGCGACGGCGAATGGCCGGCGGAGGGTCCTGACCTTGCGGCCGGCGCCAAGGCGCGGATCGCGAGCGTGCGCGGCGGCGTCGTGGTGGTCGAGGCGGTGAAGGCGATCGAGGGATGATGCTCCCATCGCTGCTGTGGATGGCGATAGCCTCGATGGCGCCCGCACCGGATACCCTCCCGGCGGCACGCTATTTCCCGGCCGAGCTTTCCAATCCGGCTTGCGCAAACAGCAAGCCGGAGCCGGTCAGCGATTTTCGCAAGGCATGGTATTCGAAACACCTGCGCAACGCAGGCGAACCGTCAATGTCTGCACGTATCGAGGGGATTGAACGTACACGCCGTTCGGCGCTGCGCTTCACCTGGCTACGCAGCTTCCACAAGCCCGTAATCGTCAGGATCGAGGAATGGGGCTCGGCACGCCCCCGGCTCCTCGCTGTCGAGATGGCCGGCCGCGGCGGCTATGGCGGTGGTGAGGCTATCCGGCGGATCGACCGGAAGCTGTCCCTTGCCGAGGGCAAGGTGTTGCGCCAGCTCTGGACCCGGGCAGACCCGTTCACACACCAATCGCCGCCTTGCGGTCGCATGATGGACGGCGCGCGATGGATCATCGAGACCGCCGGTCCCGGCGGATATCGCTTCATCGACCGGCAAAGCCCCGATAACGGCCCGGTGCGCGAAGTCGGGCTGGCGTTGCTTGGGCTGACCGGATGGGAATTCGGCGACATCTACTGACCCGGATCAGTTCCCCGCCGCCTGACCGATGCGCGTCGCCGCGATGCGCGAACCATGCTATGGTCGATCGCTGACGGGAGAGTCGAAAGGTCGCGTCCTCATTTGATGGAGGCACAGCATGACTGCATCGATCGACGAAGCAAAACACCACGCGTTCATTGGCAAGATGCTCGGCGATCTGGGCGGCGCCATGTCCGTCCCGACCGTGCGCATCGGCCTGCGGCTGGGGTTGTTCGAGGCACTGACTCAGGGAGCCGCCACCGCGGTCGAGCTTGCGGTTCGTGCAGGCGGGCTGCACGAGCGCTATGTCCGCGAATGGGCGCTGGCGCAGGCTGCCAACGGCTATATCGGTTTCGACCCGGCGCCCCAGCGCTTCGACATCTCGCCCGAGCAGGCGATGGTCTTCGTCAATCCGGACAGCCCGGTCTATCTCGCCGGCGCGTTCGAGCTGATCGCCGCGATGATCGAGGCGGAGCCGAAGGTCGAGGCGTGCTTCCGCCACGGCACCGGCGTACGCTGGGGCGATCATGCCGGCTGCCTGTTCTGCGCGACCGGCGCCTTCTTCCGCCCGGGCTATGTCAACAATATCGTCCAGGCGTGGATCCCCGCGCTGAATGGCGTCGAGGCCAAGCTGCGGAGCGGCGCGAAGGTCGCGGACGTGGGCTGCGGTGTCGGCTTCTCCACCTTGCTGATGGCGGAGGCGTATACGGAGAGCGAGTTCACCGGCTACGATTTCCACGCCCCGTCGATCGAGGAAGCGCGCCGTCACGCGCAGGCGCATGGTCTGAGCGATCGGGTGCGCTTCGAGGTCGCCACGGCAAAGGACATACCGGACAGCGGCTTCGATCTCGTGACCATGTATGATTGCCTGCACGACATGGGCGATCCGCGCGGGTGCGCGGCGCATATGCGCGGCATCCTTGCGCCCGGCGGCACCTGGATGATCGTCGAGCCGATCGCCGGGGACAGTCCCGAGCAGAATTTCAACCCGGTCGGGCGGCTCTACTACAACGCATCGACGATGATCTGCGTCCCGACCTCGCTCGATCAGGAAGTCGGCGAGGGGCTGGGTGCGCAGGCGGGCGAAGCCAGGCTTGCTCAGATCGTCCGCGACGCGGGGTTCGGAGAGGTCCGGCGAGCGACCGAAGGGCCGTTCAACATGGTGCTCGAAGCCGCCTGAGCGGCAGGCCGGACGCCCCCGCGCGCTTGCCCGCTCCCGCCGGACGCGGCATAGCGCACGGCAAGATGAAGCTCGCTGACCGAACCATCTGAAGCGTTCCCGCGCCGACGCGTGAGGAACCCTGAAGCCGGACGACCGCGCCCGGCTTGCCGCGTCATATCCATTCGGCGCCTGCGGATGCCGGCGTCGATTTCAGCGAGTTTCCCATGAGCAACTATTTCGAGAGCCCGTTCAAGGGCATTCCCCTCGACCGTCAGGTCACCCACCTCAATATCCGGGTCGGGCGCTACAGCTATTATTCGGGCTATTATCACGGCCACAGCTTCGACGATTGCGCCCGCTTCCTGTTGCCCGACCCCGACGCCGACAAGCTGATTGTCGGCAACTTCTGCTCGATCGGCTCCGGCGCGGCCTTCATCATGGCGGGCAATCAGGGACACCGGAACGAATGGGGCAGCACCTTCCCGTTCCATTTCTACCCCGATGCGCCCGAGTTCGCGGAGGCCGCCAACGGCTATCTGCCCGCGGGCGATACGGTGATCGGGCACGATGTGTGGATCGGGTCGGAGGCGATCGTCATGCCCGGCGTGCGTATCGGCCATGGCGCCGTGATCGGCACGCGTGCGCTGGTGACCCGCGACGTTGAACCCTATGCGATCGTCGGCGGCAATCCGGCACGTGAGCTGCGCAAGCGGTTCGACGAGCGGCGGATTGCCCTGCTGCTCGAAATGGCGTGGTGGGACTGGCCAGATGGCAGGCTGCGTGCCGCAATCCCGCTGCTGACGAGCGGCGAGATCGAGGCGTTGCACAGCTTCTGGCTGAGCTGTCACGAGACCTGACGTTGGTCGAAGGGGACCTTTCGCGGCCAGCGAGAGGTCCCTAAGGTAACCGCCGAAACTTCCTCCCGTTTCCCGGAGACCCCATGCGCACCACCCGTCGCCAGTTCCTCGCCACCACCGCCACGCTAGCGGCGATGCCCGCCCTTCCCGCCTTTGCCCGCGGTCAGACCGCGGCACCCGGCGATGCGGCGGCGGAGGCGCTGCTGGCCGCGGCGGCCGAACAGCTGCTGCAGAACGGACCGGAAGGCGCCACCAGCCTTGGCATCGACAAGGGCGAGCGCGCGCATCTGCGCTCCAAGCTCGAGGATCGCAGCATCGCGGGCAAGGCGCGGGTTGCCGAAGGGCTGCGCAAGCGCGTCGCGGAGCTCAAGGCGCTCGACGCCAAGGCGCTCAGCCCGGTGATGCGCACCAACGTCGATTCCGTCCGCACCTCGTTCGAGATCGCGCTCGACGGCATGGCCTTCCCCTATGGCGACGTCGCGGTCGGCGGCTGGCGCAATTCGCCCTATGTCGTCGTGCAGAATGTCGGCGGCTATCTCGACATCCCGCGCTTCCTCGACACCGAGCACAAGGTCGATAACGCGACCGACGCGGCGAGCTGGCTCACGCGGTTCGATCAGTATGCTGCGCTGCTCGACGGCGAGACCGAACGGCTCAAAATCGCCTATGACAAGGGCGTGGTCGCGCCCGACTTCCTGCTCGACAAGTGCCTGCGCCAGATCGCGCTGACCCGCGGCACCGATGCCGGCAAATGGGAGCTGGTGACCAGCTTCGCGACCAAGCGCGCCGTTACCGGCGATCAGGCGACCGCAGCGGCGAAGATTGCGGCGGGCAAGATCGCGCCCGCGCTTGACCGCCAGATCCAGGAACTGAAGCGCCATCGCGCCAGGGCGACGTCGGACGCGGGCGTGTGGAAGTTCCCGGACGGCGAGGCTTATTACGCCTGGGCACTGCGTGCGGGCACCACGACGACGATGACGCCGGACGAGGTCCACCGCACCGGCCAGGAGGAGCTGAAGGCGCTTCAGGCCGAGATGGACGTGATCCTGAAAAAGCAGGGCTTCACCAAGGGCACGGTCGGCGAACGCATGACCGCGCTGGGCAAGGACCCGCGCTTCCTGTTCCCCGACAACGACGCGGGCCGCGCCGAGATCCTGAAGTTCATGACCGACCGGATCATGGACATGCGCAGCCGGATGCCGCGCGCCTTCCACACGCTTGTCCCCGGCAATGTCGAGGTGAAGCGACTGCCGCTGGCCGAGGAGCCGGGCGCGCCGGGCGCCTATGGTGGCGCCGGATCGATCGACGGCACCGTGCCGGGCAAGGTGTGGCTCAACCTGCGGACCACCGCGCTCCATTCGCGCTTCAGCCTGCCCACCCTCGCCTATCATGAGGGCATTCCGGGGCATGTCTGGCAGGGCGAATATACCTTCAAGCTGCCGCTGGTGCGCTCGCTGCTGTCGTTCAACGCCTATACCGAAGGCTGGGCGCTCTACGCCGAGCAACTCGGCGCGGAGCTGGGCGCGTACGACGAAGATCCGATCGGCCGGCTCGGCTACCTCCAGTCCCTCGCCTTCCGCGCCTGTCGCCTGGTCGTGGACACCGGCCTTCATGCCAAGCGCTGGACGCGCAGCCAGGCGATCGAATGGTTCGCCACCGCCAACGGCTCCTCGGTCGAGGAAGTGTCGGGTGAGGTCGACCGCTATTGCAGCTGGCCGGGCCAGGCCTGCGGCTACAAGCTCGGCCATACCGAGATCAACACGCTGCGCGCCAAGGCAAAGACCGCACTCGGCCCGCGCTACGACTTCAAGGCGTTCAACGACGCCGTGGTGCTGGGCGGCAGCGTCCCGCTGACGGTGCTGGAAAGCGTCATCGATCGCCATATCGCGGCCCGCAAGGCCTGACCCGCCCCTGATCTCACTTGCGCGGTGTATTGACGAAGCAACACAGCTAAATTAGCCGTTCTTTCTGCTCGGGGGAGAATGGATCGCGTGCGGTATCGGAAGACAATTGCGGCGCTGAGTCTCCTTCTTGGCGTTTCCGCAAGCGGGGCGGCCATGGCGCGGGAGGAATACCGTCCGTCATTCCATCCCGATCGGCTGAAGGGCCCGCCCGCCGGCAAGCCGAACGAGGTGCTGACGCTCGGGTCTCCCCATCTTTCCGAGTTTGGCGAGACTTTCCGCCCGGAGATGCTTGCGCCGCTCATCGAACGCCTCGCGGGATGGCGTCCGGCAATCATCGCGATCGAACGGGTATCGGGGCTCCAATGCGACGCGTTGCGCCGCTATCCCAGCCGCTACGCGTCGACCCTCAAAAGCTATTGTCCGGACCCGATCGCCGCAGCCAAGGCTACCGGGCTCGACGTCCCAGCCGCCAATGCCGAGGCCGAGCGCCTGCTGGCGGCGTGGCCCGCGAGTCCTTCCCCTTCTCAGCGACGGCATCTGGCGGCGGTCTTCCTCGCCGCCGGTGAAACGCCTTCGGCCCTGGTGCAATGGCTTCGCCTGCCCGCAGGCGAACAGCGCGAAGGCGACGGGCTGAGCGCCGATCTGGTCGCGCTGCTGAACAGGCAGAAGGAGCGGCGCAACGAGATCAACCTGATCGCCGCACCGCTTGCCGCACGCCTCGGCCACGAACGCCTGTGGAGTGTCGATGATCATTCCGCCGATCGTCCCGATCCTGCCGACCCGAAAGCCTATGGCGAGGCGCTCCAGCGCGCCTGGGACAATCCCGCCACAAAGGCCCGGCTTGCGGAGGACAAGGCGTTGCGGGCCGGCCTGGCGCAGCCCGACGGGATCCTGAAGATGTACCGCGTGTACAATGCGCCGCAGGCCCCTCTCCTTGCCTACCAGTCCGATTTCGGAGCAGCGCTCAGCGAGCCGTCAGGGCAAGCCTTCGGGCGAAGCTATGTCGGCTATTGGGAAACCCGGAACCTGCGCATGGTCGCCAATATCCGTGACGTGCTGGGGCAGCATACCGGATCGCGCCTGCTCGCGATTGTCGGTGCCTCGCACAAGGGATATTACGAAGCCTATCTCAATCAGATGCACGACGTGAAGTTGACCGATGCGAACAGCTTGCTTCGATAACTGCGTGGGCCGCTGCGCATGATCCTGCGGCGCTGGCGCGGCGTGATCCGCACCGCCGAGCGGGAGGCGTATCGCGCCTATATCGCCGGCACAGGCGGAAGCGACTACACGTCCACACTAGGCAATCTCGGCTGGCAGATGCTGTTCCGCGATCTGGGCGATGGCACCAGCGAGGTGGTGACGATGAGCTGGTGACGGTCGCTCGACGATATCCGCGCCTTTGCCGGCGCGGATATCGCAGTTGCACGCTACTATCCCGAAGACGATCGCTTCCTGCTCGAACGCCCGCGCGAGGTTGAGCATAGCGAGGTGGCCGACGGCAGCCTGTTCAGCGGCTAACCCACCTTGGCAAGGTGCAGCGCGGTCGCGCCGACCCACAGCCAACCCAACATCCCGCCCCAGTAGAAGGCGATCCCCGGCGGGATCACGCTCGCCATGCCGATCCCGATGATCGCAGGCAGTGCGAGCCCGACGACAAGCGATCCCACGCCGGGTACCAGCTGCTCGGTCAGCAGGAAATGCGTGC
The DNA here is from genome assembly GCF_002797435.1 of Sphingomonas koreensis. NCBI lineage: Bacteria > Pseudomonadati > Pseudomonadota > Alphaproteobacteria > Sphingomonadales > Sphingomonadaceae > Sphingomonas > Sphingomonas koreensis. The sequence continues at coordinate 941,679 of NZ_PGEN01000001.1, forward strand.
CGAGCGCGAAGCAGGCGAGGACCAGCCCGGCATAGGCGAGCATGAACGCAACGCTGTGCAGCACCGTAGCGCGCGCCGTCATATCCGGCTGCTGGTCGAGCGGCGTGCCGGCGGGAAAGCCGAGACCCGCCGGCGCGTCGTAGATACCCGCCATCACCAGCCCCACACCATGGGCACCGATCAGCAGCAGCATGGCATAGCCCGCCCAGCCGCCTCCCAGCGCCCTGAACATTCCGGCCGCGCAGGCAAAGGTGAGGAGGCCCGAGACGATAAACACCGCCTTCATCTTCCACCCGCCCTCGCCCAGGCTCAGCATGCTGATCGCATGCCGCCCGATGTCAAAGGCGGGGCGGCGGAAGATCTCGATCGTCGGGACGATGAAGAACAGCAGCCCCGCTGCCACGCCCGCGAACAGGAGCCACCGCCCCATATCGGTATCCGTCATGACTTGCCCCCTCCCCGTGGCTTAGTTGAGCGACGCCTTGATGTGCGCGACCATCTGATCGACCACCGTGCCCCAGCCATCGTGGAAGCCCATCTGCTCATGCGTCTGGCGCGTCTCCTCGCTGCCGTGGATCGCCATCGCGGTGTAGCGGGTGCCGCCCTTGCCGTTCGGCTCAAGATAGAGGCCCGCGGTGAAAAACGGCTTCGGCGACGGGCGGAAGCCGGGCAGCAGCGTGTCGGTAAAGATCAGCCGCTGCATCGGGACGATATCGAGATAGCAGCCGATATTGGGGAACTCCTCCCCCTCGGGCGAACGCATCACCGAGCGGAACACGCCGCCCGGACGCAGATCGACCTCGCATTCGGTGATCACCCAGGGCTTGGGGACGAACCACTGCCTGATGCTCTCGGGGTCGGTCCAGGCTTCCCAGACGAGCTCGACAGGCACGTCGATATCGCGTTCCAGCACCAGGTCGAGCTTGGGGTCGGGTTTCACGAGCGGGGAAGTCATTCGGGTCTCTCCTTCTTCTTTGCGAGCAGATAGGCGTCGAGCCGGTCGAGCCGGCCCTCCCACAAGGTCCGTTGACGGCGCAGCCAATCGTCGACGACCAGCAATTGTTCGGGCACCAGCTCATAGGTCCGCACCCGCCCGGCCTTTTGTGACCGCACCAGCCCGGCGCCCTCGAGCATCTTCAGATGCTCGACGAACGACGGGAGCGCCATGCGATAGGGTGCGGCGAGATCGCTGACCGATGCCGGCCCGGCGTTGAGCCGTTCGAGAACGTCACGCCGTTTGGGATCGGCGAGCGCGCGAAACACGCCGTCGATCGCCGCCGGTGGCGGTGCACCTGCATTGCCCTGCCCCAGTGCCGGGAACATCAACCTACTCCATCCTTGCGAGGTGGCGCAGATAGCGCAGGACAATAGTTAGGACAATCCCTTAGTATTCGAACCGCGAAGAAGGGCGCGCCGTCACCGGCGCGACCCCCTCCGCCGCTACTCAGGCAAGCCCGGCAATACGCAGCGCGATTCCGATCGCGGCGGCCGCCGCGAGTATGGTGAAGGTGCCCAGCCTGAATCGGAACACCGCAACGATTGCGACGGCCGTGAGCGCAGCCGTCCACGGATCGATGCTCGTCATTACCGGCATGTCGAACCGGATCGGTCCCGCCTCCACCGGCACGACCTGGCGGAACACGGCATGGATCGCGAACCACAGCACAAGGTTGAGCACCACCCCCACCACCGCCGCAGTGATCGCCGAAAGCGCCCCAGCGAGTGCCGCATTTCCGCGCATCCGCTCGATGAACGGCGCGCCGAGGAAGATCCACAGGAAGCAGGGCGCGAAGGTTACCCAGGTCGCGATCAGTCCGCCAAGCGTCCCCGCCCAGAGTGGCGCGAGCAGGCCCGGATCGCGATAGGCACCAAGGAAGCCGACGAACTGCAGCACCATGATCAGCGGCCCCGGCGTCGTCTCCGCCATACCGAGCCCGTCGAGCATTTCCGAGGGGCGGAGCCAGCCATAATGCTCGACCGCCTGCTGCGCGACATAGGCGAGCACCGCATAGGCGCCACCGAATGTCACCAACGCCATCTTGGCGAAGAAGATCGCGATCTGGCTGAATACATGATCGGGGCCGAGCGCGATCAGCAGTGCGGCGATCGGGAGCAGCCAGAGCGCGAGCCACAGGCTCACGTCGAAGACGACGCCCTGCCAGCGCGGCCGGGCGTGATCGGGCAGCCCCTCTCCCAGCAGCGTCTCCGCATCGGCGACGCCGTCGCCGGCTCCGCCATGCCCGCCCCCCTTGAACGCGCCGCTGCCCGCACGCCCTGCCAGCCAGCCGATCAGGGCAGCGCCGAGCACGATGAGCGGAAACGGCACAGCGAGGAAGAAGATCAGCACGAACGCCGCCCCGGCCAGCAGCTTTGCTTCAGCTGTCCGCAGCGCCCGCCCCCCGATCCGGATCACCGCCTGCAGCACGATCGCAAGCACCGCCGCCTTCAATCCCAGGAACAGCCCCGCGATCAGCCCGGTGTTGCCATAGAGGACATAGATCCAGCTCAGCGCCATGATCGCCAGCGCCCCGGGCAGGATGAACAATGACCCGGCGATGAGCCCACCGATCCGCTTGTGAAGCAGCCAGCCGATATAGGTGGCGAGCTGCTGCGCCTCGGGGCCGGGCAGCAGCATGCAGAAATTGAGCGCGTGGATAAACCTCTGCTCGCCGATCCAGCGCTTCTCGTCCACCAGGATGCGATGCATCACCGCGATCTGGCCCGCAGGACCGCCGAACGAGAGCGCGGCGATCCGCGCCCACACCTTCGCCGCCTCGCCCAGCGACACCGGTGCGGGCCTCATGCCCTCACCCCGCGCGGCTGGTGCGAGGTCCAGTCGTGCTTCTCCTCCCGCGCATCGCGTGCCCAGCGATAGAGTGCGTCATAGACCGCCATCCCCGCCTCGAGCTGGCGGTGATCTTCGCCCGCGATGACGAGTGGACAGGCAGCCCCCCCGATAAGCCGGGCGAGCGTCGAAACGGAAATCAGATCAGGTGCAGGCATGGTGCGTCCTTCGAACGTTGCGGACGCGACACTTCGGCTGACGCCTCATGGGGGGATCGCCGCCCCATTGCCATGCAGAAGACCGCGCCGCCCGCCCGCTGTCAAGCGGACGGCGCGATCCCCTTATTTCTTGCCGAAGAAGCCGGAGGCGATACCGGTCAGATCATTGAGCGGATTGCCATCGCCGTCCTTGTCGAGCGCGCCGAGGATTCCGCCTGCCCCGCCCTGCTGAAGCAGGCTCGCAAACTGGCCAAGCGAGCCCTCCCCGCCGATATGACCGATGATCTCCTGAAGCTTGTCCACCGGCAGGCCGGTCGCGGCTGCCGCACCCTCGGCGGTATCGCCTTCCATCGTATGGTATTTGGCCAGCGCCTGGATCGCCGATTCGGCATGTTCGGGCGACAGTCCGACCTTGGCCGCCAGGTTAGTCACGGTGGCGTCTCCGCCGATCTGGCCCAGAATCCCGTCGAGAATGCTCATTTGCCGATCCTCATTGCTACGCTTGGGGAGAGGCAAAGCTAGCACGGCCGATCGGCCTGAGCGAGACGGCGCTGTGACGCCGGCGGCACTTTTTACCGTGTCGTGCGTCATTGCGTTGTCGCCGAAAATCGCCAGCATGGCGGTGGGGCGATCCGCCGCACGACTCCCCGCGGCCACTCCAGGAGGCATCCATGGGTATTTTCTCATCGATCAAGAATGCGATCTTCGGCAAAGCGAAAGCGGCGCCTGCGCCCGAAGCCGCGCCACAGCCCGAGGCGGTCGCCGCGCAGCCTGCCCCGCAGCCCGCGCCCGAGCAGCCACAGGAGGTGGATATCGAAGCGGTGCTGGTCGAGCTGGACGCTTCGGACGGCCGCGGCCTCAACTGGCGCACCTCGATCGTCGATCTGATGAAGCTGGTCGGGCTCGAGTCGAGCCTCGCCGAGCGCAAGGAGCTGGCGCAGGAGCTGGGCTATACCGGCGAACTCGACGGCAGCGCCGAGATGAACATCTGGCTGCACAAGCGCGTGATGCAGGAGCTGGCCGCGAACGGCGGCAAGGTGCCGGCGTCGATGCTCGACTGACCCCGGTCAGGGGAGCGGGGCGCGGTCCGGCTTCACGAACCCGCGCCGCGCTTCGACCGAAAACAGTCGTTCACGGCTGTAGAAGCGCAGCGGCCAGTCGCGGCGGCCTGCCTCGCTGGCCAGCAGCGCGTTGACGTCCGCCGTCAGGTCGCCGCTTCCCCGCTCGCGCAGGAACCGCCGCACCCCGGCGACATAAGCGCGCGTGATCGTGTCGTGATACCCGTTGTGATCGTCGTTCACCCCGCCCACGCTCTCGTTGAAGCGCGAGATGACGTCGGCGATCTGCGCGTCCACATCGATATCGGGGCGCCGCGCGAGCAGATAGAGGCATGCGGCAAGATGCGCTTCGTGCGTCCACTCCGCCTTTGCCAGCGTGCAGGCGAGCAGCCCCTCGCCGAGATAGGCGATGGCGGCGTCGTCAGCGAAGAAATGGATGGAATGGTCGGTCATCGATCGGCTTTCACTTGGGAAACCCGATCGATGACCGGGCAGTTCAGGCGGGTTCGTTCGCCTTGCGGCTTTGGGGCGCCGCTCGCCGTACCCCCTCGTCGACATGCTCCGCAAACTGCGCGAAGTTGGCGACGAATTCGTCGACCAGCTTGCCCGCGGTCGCATCATACTCGGCCTTGTTCTCCCAGGCCGCCCGCGGATCGAGCATGTTCGGGTCGATATCCCCGGCCGCGACCGGCACCATGAAGCCGAAATTGGGATCCTGCCGGAACTCGGCGTCCTTCAGGCTGCCGTCGAGCGCGGCGTTGAGCAACGCACGCGTCACCTTGATCGGCATGCGCTTGATCCCCGGCATCGTCGCCTTGCCGCCGCTCCAGCCGGTGTTGACCAGCCAGCAATCGACCCCGCCCTTGGCGATCCGCTCCTTGAGCAGATTGCCATAGACCGACGGGTGACGCGGCATGAAGGGAGCGCCGAAACAGGTCGAGAAGGTCGCGGTCGGCTCGGTCACGCCGATCTCGGTCCCGGCGACACGCGCCGTGTAGCCTGAGAGGAAGTGGAACATCGCCTGATCCGGCGTCAGCTTCGCGATCGGCGGCAGCACGCCATAGGCGTCGGCGGTGAGGAAGATGATGTTCTTGGGCACCGGGCCCAGATTGTCCGCGCTCGTGTTCGGGATGAAGTCGAGCGGGTAGGAGCCGCGGCTGTTCTCCGCCAGGCTGTTGTCGTTGAAGTCGAGTTCGCGCGTCTCGTCGTCCATCACGACATTCTCGAGCACCGTGCCGAAACGCCTGGTGGTCGCGAAAATCTCCGGCTCAGCCTCGGGCGAGAGGTTGATCATCTTGGCGTAGCAGCCGCCCTCGAAATTGAAGACGGCGGTGTCCGACCAGCCATGCTCGTCGTCGCCGATCAGCGTGCGGCTGGCATCGGCCGACAGGGTGGTCTTGCCCGTGCCGCTGAGACCGAAGAACACGGCGGTGTCGCCGTTCGGGCCGATATTGGCCGAACAATGCATCGGCATGATGCCATCGACCGGCAGCAGATAGTTGAGCAGGCCGAACACGCTCTTCTTCATCTCGCCGGCATAGGCAGTGCCGCCGATCAGGATCAGCTTCTCGGTCAGGTTGACCGCAATCACCGTCTCGCTGCGCGTGCCATGCTTCGCAGGGTCGGCGCGGAAGCTCGGCAGGTCGATGATCGTATATTCGGGTTCGAAGCCGGGCAACTCGCTGGCCTCGGGCCGCACCAGCAGCGTGCGGATGAACAGGCTGTGCCAGGCGAATTCGTTGACGACGCGGACCTTGACGCGATGCTCGGGCTGCGAGCCCCCATACAGGTCCTGCGCGAACAGCGTGTCCTTCGTGCCGAGATGCGCGAGGAAATCGGCCTTGAGCGCGGCGAAATGCTCGGGCGTCATGCCGCGGTTGGTGTCACCCCACCAGACATTGGTCTCGGTCTCGGCGTCGCGGACGATGAACTTGTCCTTGGCGCTGCGCCCGGTGTGTTTGCCCGTCGCAACCACCAGCGGGCCATCCTTGGCCAGCCGGCCCTCGCCACGCTGTACGGCATGCTCGACCAGCGGCGCGGTCAGAAGGTTCCAGTGAATGGTCGCGCCAGCCCCGACGCCAAGCGCGTCGAGACCGATTACCGGCTTGCGGTCAGTCAAGGTTCGTCTCCTCATTGCCGCCGCGCGATGGCGTTTGCGGCACTCTTTTTAGTATCTGGAGTCGCGCATCGCAGCGGCGATCAGGGGGGTCAATGCCAGTAACCGGTGTCATCGCCCGGGCTAACCAATTCAAATCACCCGACAACGTTGACCTGTCCGCAATAGCCGGCCGACAACGTTGGCAAGAAAACGGTACGCCTGCGGTATGATTCACTCCGCCGCGCCTATCAGCCGTTGAGCAACGCCCGGCATTGGGCTACGCCACGTGCCATGACCGCAACGATCGCGCTGGTTGACGACGACCGGAATATCCTGACCTCGGTCTCGATCGCGCTGCAGGCCGAAGGCTTCGTCACGCGCGTCTATTCGGACGGCGAGACGGCGCTGAAGGCGCTGCTCGAGAATCCGCCCGACCTGGCCGTGCTCGACATCAAGATGCCGCGGCTCGACGGTCTCGAGCTGCTGCGCCGCCTGCGCGAGAAGCTGTCCACGCCGGTGATCTTCCTGACCAGCAAGGACGACGAGCTGGACGAGGCGCTCGGCCTCGCGATGGGCGCGGACGACTATATCGCCAAGCCGTTCAGCCAGCGGCTGCTGATCGCCCGCATCCGCGCGATTCTGCGGCGGACGGAGGCGCTCGCCGCGCCCGCCGACGCCGAAACGGCGGAGGAGCCGCAGCCGGTGCTCGAGCGCGGGCGGCTGACGATGGACCCGGCACGGCACAAGGTGACGTGGGGTGGTGGCAATGTGACGCTGACGGTCACCGAATTCCTGATCCTCGAAACGCTTGCCCAGCGGCCCGGCATCGTCAAGACCCGCAACCAGTTGATGGACGCGGCGTATCAGGACGACATCTATGTCGATGACCGCACCATCGACAGCCATATCAAGCGCGTCCGCCGGAAATTCCGCCAGGTCGATCCCGAATTCGACGCCATCGAGACGCTCTATGGCGCCGGCTACCGATTCTCCGACGAATAGCCGCGGAAACCGGGAAGACCGCGAAGACCGCGATCTCTCGCTCCGCTGGTCGGCGCGGCTCAGTCTCACGCCGCGCATCCTGGCGGTCAACATCTTCGCGCTGGCGATGCTGGCTGGCGGCTTCTTCTATCTCGACAGCTTCCGCGCGCGGATCATCGATGACGAAGTCGAACAGGCAGGGCGCGAGGCGCGGCTGATCGCACAGGCGGTGGCGATGACCCCGCCCAACGATCGCACCGCGCTGATCCTGCGGGTCGCGACCGAAGCGGGGCTGCGCATCCGTCTCTACGACCGTAGTGGCCGGGTGACGCTCGATACCCGCGCCCTGGGCCTCAACAATGTCGTGCTTCGCGACCCCGACAAGGATCCATGGGGCCAGAGCGCCGCGCGCTTCCTCGATGCCGCGATCGATACCGTCGCCGGCGCAGATCGTGCACCGCAGTTCCGCGAACGCGCGCCGGACAAGGGCATGGAGTGGCCCGATCTCGCGAGTGCGCTGCGCAGCGGGGAAGCGAGCGCAACCGTATGGCGCGCGCCTGACCGTACGCCGGTGATCACGGCCGCCGCGTCCTATGGCCCGGAAGGCGCGGTATTCACCACCGACAACGCGCGTGAGATCACTCAGCGCGTCCGTATCGAACGCTTCCGGCTGGCTGTTGTGCTGGCGGTCGCGATCGGCCTGTCGGTGTTTCTTTCGCTGTTCCTTGCGCGCACCATCGTCCGCCCGCTGCGCCGGCTCGCCCGCGCGGCGGTGCGGGTACGGCTCGGGCGCGCACGCGAAGTGATCGTGCCGCGCCTGCCCGAGCGGCGCGACGAGATCGGCCATCTCGCGCGTTCGCTGTCGGACATGAGCCTGGCATTGCGCGCGCGCATCGATGCGACCGAGGCATTTGCGGCGGATCTGGCGCACGAGCTCAAGAACCCCCTCGCCTCGCTGCGTTCGGCCGTGGACGGACTCGCCAACGTTCGCGACCCCGAACTGCAGGAACGTCTGCTCGCCATCGTTCGAGACGATGTCCACCGGCTCGACCGGCTGATCAGCGACATTTCGGAGGCGTCGCGGCTCGACGCGCAATTGAGCCGCGCCAAGTTCGAACCCGTCGATGTCGCTGCGATGCTCGAAGGGCTGATTGCGCAGCGTAGCGATCGCGGCGTCGAGCGCGGCGTGCGGCTGCGCCTCGACCAGCCCGTACGCCCGGTCCCAAGGGTCATGGGCGAAGGCGCCCGGCTCGAACGGGTGTTCGAGAATCTGATCGACAATGCGATCTCCTTCTCGCCGGAACAGGGGCTGGTGACGCTGTCGGCCGCATCGGACGGCGAGATGCTGGAGGTACGCGTCGAAGACGAAGGGCCGGGCGTTCCCGAAGAGGCGCGTGAAGCGGTGTTCCGCCGCTTCCACTCGGTCCGCCCAGACAGCGAGGCCTTTGGCCAACATTCGGGGCTGGGGCTTGCTATCGCCCGCACCATCGTTGAAGGCCATGGCGGTATGATCGGGGTCGAATCGCGGGAGGACCGGATGCGCGGCGCGCGTTTCGTCGTCCGTCTTCCGCTGGTGCAGCCGAACTAACGGGGCGAAGCGAATGGCCGTCATCTCCTCAGAAACGCTTCACGCCTCCTGCGTCGCCATCGGCGGGCGCGCGGTGCTGATCGAGGGCCGTTCGGGCGAAGGCAAGTCCGACCTCGCGCTACGCCTGATCGATCGCGGCGCCGTGCTGGTCTCCGACGACTATACGATCTGCACGCGCTCCAACGGCACGCTGCTCGGTGCGGCGCCGCCCAATATCGCGGGCAAGATCGAGGTGCGCGGGATCGGCGTGATCGACATGCCGCATGAGGACCGTCTACCGATCGCGTTGCTGATCACCATTCTCGACAGCCCGCCGCGCATGCCGGAGGGGCCGAAGAAGCGCCGGATCGCCGGGATCGACATTCCCGAAGTCGCGCTCGCCGCGCTCGAGCCTTCGGCACCGGTGAAGGCCGAACTGGCATTGAAGCACATCGGCTGGACGCCCGCCCAGTGAGCAGAGAGCAATGAGCAAGCACAGGCCCAAACAGATCCTGCTCGTCACCGGCATGTCCGGCGCGGGCAAGTCGACGGTTCTCCGCACGCTGGAGGATCTGGGCTGGGAAGTGGTCGACAATCTCCCCATCCTCCTCCTCAACCGGTTGCTCGACACCGAGCCGCCGGAGGGCAACGATGGCGACGATCGGCCGCTCGCGCTCGGTATCGGGGCGCGCACTCGCGGTTTCGATGCCGACAGCGTCGTGCGCCGGATCAAGAAGCTGCGCGACCACCGCGGCTACGATATCGGAACGCTCTACCTCGATTGTGCCGGTGCCGAGCTCGAGCGCCGCTATAACGAGACGCGCCGCCGTCATCCGCTGGCCCAGGACCGGCCCGCCGGCCATGGCATCGCCCGCGAGCGCGAACTGCTGGAGCCGTTGCGGCGCTGGGCGAACCGCCTGATCGACACCAGCACCATGTCCGCCAACGAGCTGGCGCAGAAGATTCGCGCCACCTTCTCGGGCGAGGGGTTGGGCGAGCCGACACTGTCGGTGATGTCGTTCGGCTTCGCGCGCGGCATTCCGGCCAATGCCGATCTGGTCTTCGACATGCGCTTCCTGCGCAATCCGCATTGGATCGATTCGCTTCGTCCGGGTACCGGCAAGGACCGCGACGTCGCCGATTATGTCATCGGCGACCCTGCCTATGCCGATGCGCTCGCCCGCATCGAAGGGCTGCTCGAAACGCTGATTCCGCGCTACCGCGCCGAGGGAAAATCCTATGTTACCATCGCGTTCGGGTGCACCGGCGGGCGGCACCGATCGGTCCATGTTGCCGAACGGGTGGCCGCACGGTTGCGCGACGCGGGATTTTCGCCCACGGTGACGCATCGTGACTTGCAGACCGCACCGCAGGACTCGTTAGAAGGCCCGCCGGCTGCAAGATGAACCGCATGGGACGCAATTTGGAATGATCGGTCTGGTACTCGTGACGCATGGGCGGCTCGCGGAGGAGTTCGTCGTCGCGATGGAGCATGTGGTGGGCAAGCAAGAGCGAATTGCTACCATCTCGATTGGCCCCGAGGACGATATGGAGGGCCGCCGGTCCGATATCGCCGCGGCGATCACCGAGGTGGACGCCGGTCGCGGCGTGATCGTGCTGACCGACCTGTTCGGCGGAACGCCGTCCAATCTCGCCATCTCGCTGATGGAGGCGGGCCGGGTCGAGGTGATCGCGGGCATCAACCTGCCCATGCTGATTCGCCTTGGCGGCGCACGCAAGACGATGAAGGTCACCGAAGCCGTCGCCGCCGCGCGTGAGGCCGGCCGCAAGTACATCACCGTCGCATCCGAAGTGCTCGGGGAGGCTGCCGCTTGAGTCGCGTCAGCCGGACCGTCCTGATCGGCAACCGCCGCGGCCTGCACGCCCGTGCCAGCGCCAAGTTCGTTACCCTGGCCTCGTCCCAGCCGGTCGAGCTGACCGTCGAGAAGGACGGCAATTCGGTGACCGGCACGTCGATCATGGGCCTGATGATGCTCGGCGCCGCGATGGGCGACACGATCACGATCAGCGCCGCGGGCGACGGCGCCGAGGATGCCGTGCTCAAGCTCGTCGGACTGGTCGAGGATCGCTTCGGCGAAGACTGATGCGCGAGATTACCGCCTTCTCCAACCCGCTGGTCAAGCGGGTGCGCAGCCTGCGCGACAAGAAGCACCGCCGCGACGAGGGCCTGTTCCTGGCCGAGGGTCTTCGCATCCTGACCGAGGCGCGCGAAGCCGGTCACCTTCCCGAATACCTCTTCTTCGCCAAGGGACACGACACCCATCCGCTTGCGGGCGAGCTGATCGCCGCGACCGAGGCAGCGGGTGGCGAGGTCATTTCTACCGACAGCGACATCCTCTCCAAGCTTTCGGGCAAGGACAATCCGGGCGCAGTCGTCGGCGTCTATCGCGAGCTGTCCACCGATCTTGCCCGGCTCGACCGCAATGCCGCTCAGATCTGGCTGGTCGCCGAGCGGCTGCGCGATCCGGGCAATCTCGGCACCATCCTGCGTACCGCCGATGCGGTGGGCGCAGGCGGCCTCATCCTGGTCGATGAGTGCGTCGATCCCTTCTCGGTGGAAGCGGTGCGCGCCAGCATGGGGGCGCTGTTCACGATCCCCCTCGCGCGCGCACCCTGGGACGAATTCCACAGCTGGCTGCGTGCCGGACCGGGACAACTGGTCGGCCTCGCGCTCGAAGGTGCGGTCGATTATCGCGCGCCGGATTTTTCCGCGCCGGTCTTTCTGTTCACCGGCAACGAGGCGCAGGGCCTGCCCCCCGCCTATGCCGCCGCGTGCGACGTTCGCGTCAAAATACCCATGCTGGGCAAGGCAGATAGCCTCAATGCCGCGGTGGCGACCGCGGTGATGGCCTATACGGTGCTAGACCGGATGCGCCCCTTCTCCTGACCCCGGGCTTGTTGCAGTTTTGCAACAGGGCCGATCCCATTTCGGAACGCGCTTGGAACAAATGCCGATTCCGGGCGTCGAACCGGTGCAATTTGGAGACGAAGCGATGTACTACGACACCGACGCCTTCACCGCCGCGCAAAGCGGTTACCGGATCGCCTTCCGTCCGGGTGAACGAAACTACTGCCCCGGCTGCGGCCAGTCGCACTGGACGGTCGGGCGGATGACCGCGGAATGCGCCTTCTGCGCCACGGCCCTCCCGATCAATACGGGCGGCACCTTCGGCGCCGGCCTTTTCCACAACAGCGCCAAGGCCGAACAGCTCGCCGCCTGATCGCGCGCCTCGACGCGCGCAGGCGGTTTGACCCCCGCCGCAGCCGCGCTACATGCGCCTGCATGACTGGCGCCACGCTCACTCTCTACAATTCGCTGACCCGTTCGCTCGAGCCCTTCGCGCCGATCGATCCTGCCAAGGGCGTGCGCGTCTATTCGTGCGGCCCCACCGTCTACAGCGATCCGCATCTCGGCAATCTGCGCGCCTATGTCTTCACCGACACGCTCAGCCGGGTGCTGCGCTGGAAGGGCTACCCCCTCACTCATGTGCTCAACATCACCGACGTCGGCCACCTGACGTCCGACGCCGATGAGGGCGAGGACAAGATGGAGGCCGCGGCGAAGAAGCGGGGGATGAGCGCGTGGGATATCTCGCGCCATTATGCCGATGTGTTCCGCCGCAATCTGCGCGACCTCAACATCCGCACCCCCGATCACATGCCGCTGGCGACCGACTATGTCGCCAAGATGATCGAGTTCGCGAAGGGCTTTGCCGACGCCAATTGCTACCAGCTCGACTCCGGCCTCTATTTCGACAGCAGCACCGTGCCCGACTACGGCAAGCTCTCCGGCGGGCAGGACGATGCCGGCGAAGGGCGGATCGAGAGCGTCGAGGGCAAACGGCACCCGCAGGACTTCGCGATCTGGCGCACCACCCCTCCCGGCGAGACGCGCCAGATGGAGTGGGATTCGCCCTGGGGCCGCGGCGCGCCGGGCTGGCACCTCGAATGTTCGGTGATGAGCGCCGAGCTGCTCGGCCTGCCCTTCGACATCCATACCGGCGGGATCGACCATCGCGAGATCCACCACGTCAACGAGATCGCGCAGAACCAGGCGCATTGCCGCTGCGGCGATTCCGGCGCGCGGGTGTGGATGCACAACAACTTCCTGGTCGACCGCGGCGGCAAGATGTCGAAGTCGAAGGGCGGCATCGCCACGCTCGATGCACTGGTGGCAAAGGGCGTGCACCCGCTCGCCTATCGCCTGATGTGCCTGTCCGCGCATTATCGCAGCGAGCTGGAGTTCAGCGGCGAGAATCTGATGGCGGCGCTCGTCCGCCTGCGCCGCCTCGTCCTCGCCGCGGAGAAGTTCCGTGCCGCCGAGGGCAAGGGTGGCGGCAATGCCGCGAGCTATCTCGAACGGCTCGACGCAGCAGTCTCTGACGACCTGAACACGCCCAAGGCGCTGCCGGTGCTGGAGGAACTGCTCGCCGACAAGCAATTGGGACAGGAAGCACGGCTGATGACGCTGGCGCAGTTTGACACCGCGCTCGGCCTCAACCTGCTCGACCTCGGCCGCGCCGACCTGCGCGTACGTCCGGCCGATGCGTTGGTGACCGAGGCGGAGATCGAAACCCGCCTCGCCCAGCGCAAGGACGCGCGCGCCGCCAAGGACTTCGCGCGCGCCGACGCGATCCGCGACGAGCTGCTCGGCGCCGGAGTCGAGGTGATGGACGGCGATCCGCTGGGCTGGGACTGGAAGGTCGAGCTTTAGGCTCGACCGTCAAACGAAGCCCAGGTTCCGCGTCGAATAGTTGCCGATGTTGGGCAGCACCGTCGACAGGTTCGAATCGCTCACGCCGAACCAGCTCGCCAACGTCGCAGCATATTGATCGACCGAGATCGTCGGCAGCAGCCGCCCCTGCCCGACATCGTCGGGCGTGTTGTGCCCGATCGCGGGCGGCGTGCCGTAGATGCGCTGGCCGTTCACCGCGCCGCCCACAACGAAATGCGTCGCCCCCCAGCCATGGTCGGACCCGTCATCATTCTGGGTCAGCGTGCGGCCGAAGTCCGATGCGGTGAACGCCGTTACCTTGTCCGCCACGCCCAGCGCCGCGGTAGTATCGTAAAAGGCGCGCATCGCCGCGGCCACCCGGCCGATCTGGGTCGGATGATCGCGCACGAGGAAGTCGTGCATGTCGAACCCGCCGAGCGAAACGAAGAACACCTGCCGCTTCGCCCCCAGCTCCTGCGAGACCGAGATCATCCGCGCGACGATCCTGAGCTGGTCTGCCAGACTGTTGCCGGTGGGAAACAGCGGGAAATTCGACGCCGGCGCACTGCCCAGCGCCCCGTTGACCTGTGCGTAGAGATCGAGCGCACGCTTCGAGATCGCCGCATGCTCATTCTCGATCAGATGCGTCCGCGCCCCACCCATCAGCGACCGCAGCGCGCTTGCCGCAGCGGATGAGCCGTAGAGCGTCGAGGCGTTGTTGATCAGCGGCGTCGGCCCGTTGGTGCCAGTGACATACTGGATCGAGCTGCGGCCGGAGAGATAGACTGCGTTGCCCGACGCGCTGATGCAGGTCAGCGCCGCGCTGCCGTTGCCGCTCTGGAGCAGGTCGCCGATCCGCCCGCCCCAGCCGGAGGTGGCACCCTCGGCGCTGGAGGCCTGCCAATAGCTTTGCTGGTCATTGTGGCTGAACAGCTTGGGCGGCAGCGCCACGCTGTTCGCCTGATACTGCGCCTTGGTCGTTGGCCGCACCAGCGTCCCGACATTCAGCACCACCGCCATCTTGCCCGCGTCGAACAGCGGCAGCAGCGGCGCCATCGTCGGCGCCAGCGCATATTGCCGCCCGCCCAGCGAATTCAACGGATTGAGCGCGGTCGCCGTCAGCGCATCGCGGAGGTGAGCGAGCCCCGGCCGGGCGGTCGTGTAGAGCGCGTGGCTCGCCGCGTCATAGGGCGGCAGCGTATTGGCATAGTCGTTGCCGCCATAAAGGAAGACGCAGACCAGCGCCTTATAATCGCTTGCCACGCTGGCAGAGGCTTCCCCGATCGCCGCAAGCTGGGTGACGAACGGTGCCGCGCCGCCCGCAATGCCGAGCGAGGCACCGCGGCGGAGAAAGGCGCGGCGGGATTGATCGGTATCCATCGTCCCGCCCCTCACTTCTGCGCCAGATATTCGGGCGCGGCCATCGTCAGCAGCAGCGCCATCGCGATCCGGTTGTTGCTATTGGTCGAGCTGTCGACCGCGGTCTTGATCTGAGCGACCGTCGCCGTGCTCAGCTGTCCCGCGGCGAGCACCAGGTTGATCCGATCGATCAGCGCCTGGCTGTCCGCGGCGATCGCCGTCAGCTCGGCGTAGCTGCTCTTGAGGTCACCCAGCCCGTTGTTCACCACCGACTGCATGTAGTTTACATAGCCGACGACGCTGATCTCGTTGGTGATCTGGAACTCGGGCGCCACCAGCCCGCCGCTCGCAAAGCCGCTATTGGGCGGCGTATAGCCCGGTCGGAAGAAGTTGAAGACCGATGGGCTGCGCCCCATCGACTGCGCCAGCCGGTTGATCGAGCTGCTGGTGTCGCCGATCGTCCAGTTTCCGCTCACCGACGCCGCGCCGAACCCGCGCGCCCAGCCGGTGAAGCGCATCACCGGCTCGCGCAACTTGCCCGCGCTGGTGCCCGACGGAGCGGCGCGCGCCTCGTCGTCGAGCAGGATGGCGCGGATCACCGCCTGCATGTCGCCGCGCACCCCCGATCCGTTGTCGGCGAACTTCGCGGCAACGCGACCGACATAGGCGGGCGTCGGATTGCTGGTGACGAGCCGCTGGATCAGCTGCTTCGACACGAACGGCGCGACATTGGGATGCGCAAAGATCGTGTCCAGCGCCTGTTTGACCGCATCCATCCCCGCCGTTCCCGCAGCAACGGTCGTGCCGAGGAACGTCGATGCCCCCGTCTCGTGCGTGTTCGCATTGACGATCAGCGGCCGACGATAGCGGTCCGGGGTCGTATTGTCCGTCGAGTCGAGCGTGAGGCCCGTGAACACCCGTGCCAAGCCCGAGACATCGGCCGGGGTATAGGTTTCGACCGGTGCGCCCCCCGACGTCACCACCGTCCCGTCCATGTTGAGCCGGTGGAGCCCGATGGTGAAGAGCTGCATCAGCTCGCGCGCATAATTCTCGTCGGGCACCGATCCGGTCGTCGCATTCGCCTTGCGATTGCCGAGAAAGGTCAGGAACGAGGCCATCGCCGCGTTGGTGGTGATCTTCTCAAGGATCGTCCGGAAATTCCCGAACGCATTGTCGAGCAGCACGTCGACATAGGCCGCCATCGCGAACTGCCGCCAGCTCAGGTTCACGCCGGAAATGCCGACGACCAGCACTTCGAGCAGCGCCATGCCGACGCGCTGGCGCAGCTGGTCGCCCGCGCCGATCAGCTGGCTCCACATCACGTTGTCGAAGCCGGCCTCGCCGTTGATGTTGGCGACGTCGTTATAGCCCTTCGACACCAGCCAGTCCCAATGGGTGGTGCCGCGCGGCTTGGCGAACTCGGCGGTGATCCAGCCGGCATAGCCGCGCGCCTGCACATCGGCGATATCCGCGCTGGTCGCCCCCATCGTCGCCTGCGCAAGGAACCGGCTCGCCTGAACCGCGGTGGGTGGCGGCGCGGGCGTCGGCGATGGCGTGCCGGTCGGCGGCGTGGTGACGACACCCCCGCTCCCGCCTCCACCCGAATCACAGGCTGCCAATGCCAGCGCCAGCACACTGACGCCGCCCGGCGCCACACCGAAAGCAGACGGCTCGACCGCTTCGACGCCGTCAATTTCAGCCTCGGCGAGTGGCACTTCCAGATTGTCCATGAGGTCCCCGCGCACGGGCGCGCCGCCCGCATCCGCTATGTCTCGCATTTCCACGCTCTCGGCCAGCCGTAAACAGTATCAACTTGTCGCAAACCATTCATTTTCTGGCGGTTTGCGTGGCGACGATGATCGTCCTAACCTGTTGAGATGAAAGCCGTCCTGCCCGCCCTTGCCCGCCCGCTGATCGAACCCGGGCTGCCCGCCGGAATCGAGCCGCACTGGTTCGCCAGCCGCGAGGAGGCGATCGCGATGGTCGCGGACGCCGATATCGCCTGGGTCGACATGATGCGCCCGGACTGGACCGGCGAAGCCGCAGCGGCGGGTGTCCGGCTCAAATGGCTTTCGACCATCTATGCCGGGATCGACGCGTTTGACGTCGATCTGCTCAAGACACGCGGCACGATCCTGACCAACGGCGTCGGGATCAACGCGATCGCAGTCGCCGAATATGCGGTGATGGGGATGCTCGCGGCCGCCAAGCGCTTCGATCAGGTGGTGCGCATGGCCGACCGTCGCGAATGGCCCGCCGATGCACCGGGCAAGGTCGAGCTGTTCGAGACCCGCGCGCTGATCGTCGGCTATGGCACGATCGGGCGGATGATCGGCGATCGGCTGGCGGCTTTCGGGGTGGACGTGACCGGCGTCACCCGTTCGGGCCGCGACGGAACGCTGACTCCGGGCCAGTGGCGCGAGCGGCTCGGGGACTATGACTGGCTCGTCCTCGCCGCGCCTTCGACCGGCGATACCCACGCCCTGATCGGCACGGCGGAACTCGCGGCCATGAAGCCGGGTGCCTGGCTGGTGAACGTCGCGCGCGGCGACATGGTGGATCAGCCCGCGCTGATCGAGGCGTTGGAGAAACGGCGGATCGCCGGCGCATTTCTCGACGTCGTCGATCCCGAGCCCTTGCCCGACGACCACCCGCTATGGACCACGCCCAACGTCATCCATTCGATGCATCTGTCGGGCCGCTCGCAGGCGAAGATGTTCATGCGTGCCGCGGCGCTGTTCCTCGAAAACGCCCGCGCCTTTGCCGAGGGGCGGCCGATGAAGAACGTCGTCGATCTCGACGCGGGTTATTGACCCGGCTAAGAGGCGTTCGAGCGCGGCACTGGCCCGCTCCCCCACCCGGCCACCCAATGGCAGTATCCTATGGGTGGCCGGGTGGGGGAGCGGGCCGGTGCCGCATTTCGGCGTCAGCCGAAATCAGATTGAGCACCCCACCATGATCCTTGTCATCGACAATTACGACAGCTTCACCTGGAACCTGGTCCATTATCTGATGGAACTGGGCGCCGAGGTGAAGGTGGTGCGCAACGATGCGCTGACCGCCGCGGAGGCGATTGCGAGCAACGCGCAGGCCTTTCTGCTCTCGCCCGGCCCGTGCACGCCGAACGAGGCGGGGATCAGCCTTGATCTCGTCGCCGCCTGCGCCGATGCGGGCAAGCCCTTGCTCGGCGTCTGCCTCGGCCATCAGTCGATCGGCCAGCATTTCGGCGGACAGGTCGTGCGCGGCGGACTGATGCACGGCAAGACCAGCCCCGTGCGTCACGACGGCACCGGCCTGTTCGAAGGCCTGCCCTCCCCCTTCACCGCGACGCGCTATCACTCGCTGATCGTGACAGACATCCCCGAGGAACTGGTGGTCAACGCCACCGCCGACGACGGCAGCGTCATGGCGTTCCGCCACCGCGAACTTCCCATCCACTCGGTCCAGTTCCATCCCGAGAGCATCGCCACCGAACATGGCCATGCGATGCTGGCGAACTTCATGAATATCGCGGGGATCGAGGCGAAGGCGCTGGCCTGAGCTGCCACGCCGCCGCGATATTGCAAGCCGCCGGCCCCAAGCATAGCCTTTGCGTCGGGCGGCCCCGCGTCGCCCGTCATCGCAGGAGGCCGGCTTGAAACCTACCGCGCTCATTCTTCCGCTCGTCGTCATGGCCTGTGCACCCAAACCCGCGGCCGACAAGCCGATCGGAATGGCGAACCCCGCATCGGTTCACTGCGTGAAGGCCGGCGGCCGCGTCGAGATCCGCAAGGAAACCGCGGGCGAAGTCGGGTATTGCCACCTGCCGGATGGCCGGGTGATCGAGGAGTGGCAGTTTCTCAGGGCCTCGCAGGGCAAGAACGGCTAGAAATACGCCCGCATCGCTGAACGCCTGCGCCGCATGACGGATCGGCGATGCTTCCAGACTGGCCTCACGCCTGCGACAGGCTCAACACATTGCCGTCCGGGTCGTTGAACCACGCGACCTTCGCCATGCCGCCGGGCGCAGTCCAGATGCCGTCCTCGTCCTGCCCCATGCCGTCATAGACGGTGAAGGCGACGCCCTTGTCGCGCAGCGCATGGACGGTCGCGCGGATATCGCTCACATTCCAGCCGAACACCGGATGCTGCCCCGCCCTGAAATCCGGCATCGGCGTCAGGCGGATCACCGCATTGTCCATGGCAATGAAGTCGCCGAACGGATCGGAGCTGCGCAGCGTCAGCCCCAGCTTGTCGCAATAGAAGCGAAGCGCGCCATCGCGGTCGGCGGTGTAGAGGAAGCTGACCGGCTCGGTCGATTTGAGGTTCATTGGAACTCTCCCCGTCCTGATCTCCGCAGGATAATCGTTTTGCAGGTGAAATGCACCGCCCCCAGTCGGGCTTGTCTCGCGCACAACAGGATTTGCTCGACTCCCCGCCCCCACGCCCCAATAGAGGCCGCGTGACCCGTTTCAGCCTTCTTCCCGATCCCGCCACGCCACTTGCCCGCGAAGCCGCCGCACAGGCGTTCGCCGACATTCTCGATGGCTCAGCGCCCGAGCCCGAGATCGAAGCGTTTCTGATCGCGCTCAGCGAGCGCGGCGAGACCAGCATCGAAATCGCAGAGGCTGCGCGCGCGATGCGCCAGCGGGTTATTCCGGTCAGCGCGCCCGCCAACGCCATCGACGTGTGCGGCACCGGCGGCGACGGGCACCACACGCTCAACGTCTCGACCGCGGTCGCCATCGTCGTCGCGGCGGCCGGGGTGCCGGTCGCCAAGCACGGCAACCGCGCGGCATCGTCCAAGTCGGGCGCAGCGGACACGCTGGAGGCGCTGGGCCTAGACCTCGATCGCGCCGCGGCCAACGCCGAAGCGCATCTCAACGATCTCGGCATCGCCTTCCTCTTCGCCGCCAAGCATCATCCGGCGATGGGCCGCATCGCCCCGCTGCGGCGGCGGATCGCGCGGCGGACGATCTTCAACCTGATGGGCCCGCTCGCCAACCCCGCCGGTGTGCAGCGCCAGCTGATCGGCATCGCACGGCCCGATTATGCCCCGATCTATGCCGAGGCGCTGGAGCAATTGGGCGTCAAGGGCGCCGCGATCGTCGCTGGCGAAGAGGGGCTCGACGAGTTGTCGCCCGAAGGCGGCAGCCTTGTGGTGAGCATCGGCGACGTCAGCCTGCCTGTTCGTGTCACACCCGCCGACGCCGGGCTGCCCTCGCACCCGCTCGTCAGCCTGCGCGGCGGTGACGCGCGCGAGAACGCCGCCGCGCTGCGGAGACTGCTCCTGGGCGAGCGCGGCCCTTATCGCGACGCGGTGCTGTTCAATTCCGCCGCAGCTCTGGTGGTCGCCGGCGAAGCCGTCGATCTGCGCGAAGGCGCCGAGGAAGCCGCCGAAACGATCGACAAGGGGCTTGCCAACGCGCTGCTCGACTGCTGGATCGCGGCGGCATGAATACGCTCGACAAGATCCTCGACGTGAAGCGCCGCGAAGTTGCCGAACGCAAGGCCGCGACCGCGCTCGCCGACCTTCAGGCCCGCGCACTCGCCCAGACCCCGCCGCGCGGTTTCCGCGCTGCGCTCGATGCCAAGGCCGCAACCGGCTACGGCCTGATCGCGGAAATCAAGAAAGCTTCCCCGTCCAAGGGATTGATCCGCGCCGATTTCGATCCGCCGGCTCACGCTCGCGCCTATGAGGCTGGCGGTGCCGCATGCCTGTCGGTGCTGACCGACGCCGAGTTCTTCCAGGGGCATGAGGACTATCTCATCGCCGCGCGCGCCGCCTGCGCCCTGCCGGTGATCCGCAAGGATTTCATGATCGATCCGTGGCAGGCGCTGGAGGCGCGCAGCATCGGCGCCGATGCGATCCTGATCATCGTCGCCGCGCTCGAGGATGCGCAGATGGCTGAGATCGAGGATGCCGCGATCGGCCTCGGCATGGATGTGCTGGTCGAGGTGCATGACGAGGCGGAACTGGATCGCGCCCTGGCGCTCCGCTCGCGCCTGATCGGGGTCAACAACCGCAACCTCAAGGATTTCTCAGTCTCTTTTGACAGAACCTATGAGCTTGTCGGCCGCGCGCCCGAAGGCTGTACCTTCGTCGCGGAGAGCGGCCTCACCGCGCGCGCCGATCTCGACGCCATGGCGGAGCATGGCGTGCGCTGCTTCCTGATCGGCGAATCGCTGATGCGGCAGGACGATGTCGAGGCCGCGACCCGGGCACTGGTGGGATGAGCGACCTCACCCATCTCGACGAAAGCGGCGCCGCACGCATGGTCGATGTGGGGACGAAGGCCGAAACGCAGCGGGAAGCCGTCGCCACCGGCCGCATCTCCATGTCGGCCGCGGCCGCCGCCGCGATCCGCGATGGCCTGGTCAGGAAGGGCGACGTCCTGTCGGTCGCCCGTGTCGCGGGGATCATGGCGGCGAAGAAGACCAGCGACCTCATTCCGCTCTGCCACCCGCTGGCGCTGACGAAGATCACCCTCGACCTTGTCCCGGACGCGACCGGCCTCACCGCCACAGCGACCGTCGCGCTGACCGGCCGGACCGGCGTGGAGATGGAAGCGCTCACCGCGGTCTCGGTCGCGCTGCTCACCGTCTACGACATGGCCAAGGCAATCGATAAGGCGATGACGATCGGGGATATCAGCCTCGCCTCGAAGACGGGGGGCAAGTCCGGAGACTGGGTGAATCGGGAAGGTTAATCCTTCCTCCACCCTGCTCGCTCAGACATTCTTGAGGGGCGAGCGCGCACGGTTCCTGCCGACAAACGGGTGGGGATCCAATGACACTTCCGGCACGATCAGCGATCTTCTCGCTGTCCGGCGAGCTAGACGCTGCACCCGGTGCGGTCGAGGACGCTTCACCTGCACGGCTGCTGCTCGGCAGCGCGGGCGAGCGGAACTGCTTCGTCCACCGCCTCACCTCGGCCGGTGCGTCGCTCACCGTGTCCGGCCCGGTCAGCAACGGCGCGCGCGCGACGATCGAACTGCCTTTCGGCCTCGCGGCCGACGGGGCGATCGTCGGCGACGATCCCGACTCGATTGCCTTCCGCTTCGACGAGCCGCTCGATGTCGTAGGCGCGCTCGCCCGCTGCCTCGCGGCGCTTCCGGCGGAGCGGCGCCAGATGCCGCGTATCGAGCTGCGCCACCGTCTGTGCGTGCGGCACAATGGCCAGGTCGATTTCGCCTGGACGCGCAACCTTTCCACCGCAGGCGTCGGTGTCGAGACCCGCGCAGTGCTCACCCCCGGTGCACAGGTCGAACTGACCCTCGACGGGCTGCGCCCGATCCAGGGCGAAGTGCGCTGGACCGAGCGCGGCCAGGCCGGCATCGCCTTTGTCGAGGAGCTCGGCTGGCAGATCCTGATGCCCTGGCTGCGCAAGATCGCGACGCGCCGCCCAGGTCCCAACGGCACGCCGGTGCAGGAATATGCCCCCTCCACTCTGGGCGCAGTCAAGGACGCCCTGAAGCTCGACATCGCCACCCATGTTCGCTCGGGCGCCAATTGGTGGAATGCGCAGCTCAACACGCTCAGCAGCACGCTCACCGAGTTCGAAAGCGCGACCGAGTTCGCTCCCCTCTCCTCGCTCTGGCTCTCGTTGCCGGGGATTGGCGGCTGGCCGATCCGGGTGATCGAGTGCCATGGCGCCCGGCATGTCGCCGAGTTCCGCATCGCGCTCCGCCCGCACGAGATGGCACGGCTGGCCGAAGCGGCGCGCCCGGCACGCTGATCCCCTCGACCCGGCCGCCGCTGCGCGGTACCCCGCGGCGATGGCCGATCTCCTTCCCGTCGCAGACGCGCAACGCCGCCTGCTCGCGCTCGCGCCTGCACGCCCGGCGGAGAGCGTAGAGCTGCGCGAAGCCTCCGGCCGGTGGAGCGCCGCTCCCGTCACCGCCCGCCGCACCCAGCCCGAACACCCCGTATCCGCAATGGATGGCTATGCGATCCGCTTCGCCGACCTTCCCGGCCCATGGGAAGTGGTCGGCGAAAGCGCCGCCGGCCGCCCTTTCGCCGGGCGTGTCGCCGCGCGTCAGGCGGCCCGCATCTTTACCGGCGCCCTGCTGCCGGACGGAGCAGACACCGTCCTGGTGCAGGAAGAAGCCCGGCGCGAGGGCGATCGCCTCCATCTCGACGGCGAAGGCCCCGCCTTAGAAGGCCGCAACGTCCGCGCGGCGGGGCTCGATTTCCACGCAGGGGACGTGCTGATCGCCGCCGGTGAGCTTCTGACACCCGCCCGGATCGCGCTCGCCGCGGTCGCGGGCCACGCCTCACTGCCCGTGCGCCGCCGCGTCCGCATCGCCATCGCCGCGACCGGCGACGAGCTGCGCGCGCCCGGCGAACCGCTCGCACCGGGGCTCCTGCCCGAAAGCAACGGCGCCATGCTCGCCGCAATGCTCGCCGGGCTTCCGGTCGAGATCGCGGACCTCGGCATCCTGCCCGACCGGCATGATGTGCTGACGGCAGCCTTCGCCAGAGTGCGCGCCGACATCCTCGTCACCACCGGCGGCGCGTCGGTCGGCGACCATGATCTGGTCCGCCCGGCGCTTCAGGCGGCCGGCGCGGAGATCGATTTCTGGAAGGTCGCCGTCCGCCCCGGCAAGCCGATGATGGCAGGGACGCTCGGCGACACCGTCATACTGGGCCTCCCCGGCAACCCGGTTTCGGCCTTCGTCACGGCGCAACTCTTCCTCCTCCCGCTCGTCGCGCACCTCGCGGGCGCCGCCGATCCGCTGCCGCGCACGCGCACCGCGACACTCGGAGAGCCGCTCCCCGCCAACGGTCCGCGCGCCGACTATCTGCGCGCCGCGCACCGCGACGGCCGGGTGGTCGCCGCCGCGATCCAGGACAGTTCGATGCTCCGCACGCTTGCCCGTGCAGACTGCCTGATCGTCCGCGCACCCCATGCCCCCGCGGCGCAAACCGGCGACTCGGTGGAAATCCTGCCTTTCGGGTAACGGGGCGCCTTGACATCATACAAGAACAAGGCGTAAACGTTCCATGTCTGTTCCAGATGGAGACCGTCCGATGCTTACGAAGAAGCAGCATGAGCTGATCTGCTTCATCGCCGACCGCTTGAACGAGACCGGCGTTTCGCCCTCGTTCGAGGAGATGAAGGACGCGCTCGATCTCAAGTCCAAGTCGGGGGTCCACCGGCTGATCTCCGCGCTCGAGGAACGCGGCTTCCTGCGCCGTCTGCCCAACCGCGCACGCGCGCTCGAAGTGCTCAGGATGCCCGAGCGGGCCGAGCCGAAAAAGGCTGTGCCCGCCAAGGACAATGTCGTCACGCTCGCCCGCCCGGCGCCGCAGGCGGCGAACCCGTCACCTGCCAACGACGTGATCGAGATCCCGCTGCACGGCCGCATCGCCGCCGGCGTCCCGATCGAGGCGCTGGAAGGATCGACCATGCTCCCCGTCCCGGCCGCCCTGCTTGGCTCGGGCGAACATTATGCGCTTGAGGTCGCCGGGGACTCGATGGTCGAGGCCGGCATCTTCGATGGCGACTATGCCCTGATCCGCCGCCAGGAGACTGCTCGCGACGGCGAGATCGTCGTGGCGCTGATCGAGGACAGCGAAGCGACGCTCAAATATTTCCGCAACGAAGGCAGCATGGTCCGGCTCGATCCGGCCAACCGCGCCTATGATCCGCAGCGCTACCGCCCCGATCAGGTGCGCGTGCAGGGCCGCCTCGCCGGGCTGTTGCGGCGCTACTGAACGCGAAGGGCGGCTGCGGTCGCCCTTTTCATCGATACTGGTTTCGGACCTGCCGGGCCGCACGGTCGCCGTGCGCCTTTACCTGCCGGGTAATTGAGCGCGCGATCGTCGTGCCTATCCTGCATTTGTCCACCCAATGACGGAGAGAGCGATGACCACCTTTGAAGGCGGCTGCCATTGCGGCGCGATCCGCTACACGCTGACCGGCGAACCGATGCATCACGCGCTGTGCCACTGTACCGATTGCCGCCGTGCCTCGGGCGCGCCGATGGTCGGCTGGGCGATGTTCCAGGAGGAGGCACTGAGCGTGACCCAGGGCGAGCCGCAGGAATATGCCTCGTCCGAACATGGCCGTCGCTTCTTCTGCGGCACTTGCGGGACCGGCCTCTTCTACCGGAACGCGGAGAATCTTCCCGGCATCGTCGATACCCAGGTCGCGACCCTCGACGATCCCGACGCGATCCCGGCTGGCGTTCACATCCAGACCGCCGAGCGCATCGGCTGGATGAAGGATGCTCACACGCTGCCGGAATTCGCGCGTTATCCGGGAATGGAATAGCGCGTCGCGCGACGTTGCGGCAGTCCGATGAAGGGCAGCGCCTCGATCACACGCTGATTTCCCCCTCCATGACTGCCACGCAGTCCCCGCGCAGCGTTGCGACGATGCCTTCCGGTGCACGGCGTGCCTCGACGTGCAACAGGCTTGGCCTGCCCATCTCGATTCCCTGATGAATCTGGAAGCGGGCCTCGCTGCTATCCGGCTCCAGCGACAGCAGCAGACAGGCAAGGGGCGCGTTCGCGCTTCCCGTCGCGGGATCTTCCCATGTCCCGGCCAGCGGAGCGAACATCCGG
Source organism: Sphingomonas koreensis (assembly GCF_002797435.1). Classification (NCBI taxonomy): domain Bacteria; kingdom Pseudomonadati; phylum Pseudomonadota; class Alphaproteobacteria; order Sphingomonadales; family Sphingomonadaceae; genus Sphingomonas; species Sphingomonas koreensis. Next base: position 967,031 of record NZ_PGEN01000001.1, read on the forward strand.
GCGCGCAGGGTGCGACCCTGCTTGCAATAGACATGGACCGAGAACCGGTTGCCCAGATCCGGATGGGCCGCAAGCGCTGCCCTGAATGCCGCAAGATCGGGCGTGCAGCGCGCAAGCGCATCACCGGTCAGTTCCGCGATGACATAGGGGTTGCCGTTCGACGCGACGATCGGCGGATGCGCCTCGGTTATGACGTCACCGGCCTCCAGCCCAAGCGCCTGCGCGACGACATCGACCGCGATCGTCTCGCCAATGGTCAATGGCTGCGGCGCCGCGATCGTGGCGGCAACGGGCGCACCCGCGGCATCGCGTTCGATGCTGACCCGGACGATCCCGGCCGGAATCTCGAACATCGCGTCCGTCAGGCCGGGCTGTTGCCTGGCGAGAACGAAGGCGGTGCCAACCATCGGGTGCCCGGCAAAGGCCATCTCTGCCGTCCGGTTGAAGATACGGATGCGCGCCGTATTCGCGGGATCGGCCGGCGGCAGGACGAAGGTGGTTTCGCTCAGGTTGAACTCGGCGGCCACCGCCTGCATCGTCGCGCTGCCGAGCGCCGCTCCCCCCATCACGACCGCCAATGGGTTTCCGCCGAAGCGCGTGTCGGTGAAGACGTCGGCAGTGAAGAATGGCAGTCTGGGCATCGCTTGCTCCGTTGCGGTTCGCCGCGAGATTTGACATGTATTTCGTTAATTGGCAAACTATCTACATGACTGATGCCGAACTGTTCCGGGCCCTGGGCAATGATCGCCGGCTGCAAATTCTCGCATGGCTCAAGGACCCGACCGCGCATTTTCCGCCACAGCGGGACGGCGACCTGATCGAGGATGGCGTGTGCGGCCAACTCATCGCCGAGAAGCTCGGCATCAATGCATCCACGCTCAGCGAGCATATGCGGGTGCTGCAGGGGTGTGGGCTGGTGATCGCGAAGCGGATCAAGCAATGGACATTCTACCGTCGCAACGGCGAACGATTGCAAGCGCTCGCGTCGATCGTCGGCGGAATTTGATAGGATGGCGATGTTCAGTCACGTCACTGTCGGTGTCAGCGACCTTGATCGCGCGGGCTCCTTTTACGATGCGCTGCTTGTACCGCTGGGGCTTGCCCGCCGGCCAGTGACCCCCGATGGCGGCCCGCCCTCCCTGTGCTGGCATCGGCCTGGCACCAACCTGCCCCGCTTCTACGCCTATCTCCCGTTTGACGGACAGCCGAGCTCATATGGAAACGGCAGCATGACTGCCTTCCTCGCTCCATCGATCGAGGCGGTCGAACTGGCCCATGCACAAGCCATGCGGCACGGCGGCACGGACGAAGGGCACCAGGGCCACGCCCGCATTATGGAACGGGCTATTTCGGCGCCTATCTGCGTGATCCCGACGGCAACAAGTTTCATATCGTGCATCGGCCTGAGGCGTCGTCACCCGGTCTTTGAACGGCAGCGCCGGCGCTGGTCGGCCTGCCGATAGCGCCCGTCACGTCCCGGCCGAACGCGCCGGCATCTTTCGCTCCGCCTCGATCCACGGATGCCGCGCGCCCGCCTGCCGCACCGTCCGCACCGACGGCCTTTCGCCCAGCGTGATCGCCACCCCGCCGGTCTTCGCCAGCAATGCCCTGTCGAGCTTGAGCCATTTGGGCGCGCATCCCGGCGGCAGCCGCCGGTCCGACACCACGATATCCACCGATCGGCACACCGCGATCATCTCGCGCCATGGCACCAAATAGCCGCTTCGCGTCGCCGCGATGCGCCAGCGCCGCCCCTCGCGCTCGACATCGATCAGGCACAGATCCGGGCTGCACCGCGCGTCCCGCTGGTCCGCCAGTGCCGGCAGCTCCGCGTCCACCCCGCCATTCTCGGCCATCATGTCCCGCACATAGTCGCCCGCACGATCGCGCAGGATCGCGACCTCACCGTTCGGCAGTCGCAGCGCCAGATGCCGACCATCCCCGGTCACGAGCAGATCGGGCATCGGCGTCGCCAGCGCCCACACCGCCCCGGCCATCGCCGGCACCAGTCCGGCCAGCCGCATCCGCGTCTTCCACAGGGCGAACCACAATCCGCCCGCCGCCATCAGCGCATAGGCACCGCCCGGCATCCCCGGCAGCATCGCCAGCGCTCCCGGCGCGCCCGCCGCGGCATGCGCGATCCACAGCAGCAACCCCAGTGCCTTGCCCGCCAGCCACCAGAAGGGTGCGCCAAGGCCCGCAAGATCGAAGAACAGGGCGACCGCCGCGAGCGGCATGATGACGAAGGTGGTGAGCGGGATCGCGATGATGTTCGCCAGCGCGCCATAGACCCCGGACTTGTGGAAGTGGAACAGCGCGATCGGAGTCAGCGCGATCTCGACCACCAGCCCCGTCAGCAATAGCGATCCGACGCCGCGCACCAGCCGCCATCCCCAGCCTTCCTCGCGCCGCTCGAACCAGCCACGCACGCGCCTGCTCTCATGCAGCGCGACGATCGCGGTGACCGCGGCGAAGCTCATCTGGAAGCTCGGCCCCATCAGCGCCTCGGGCCACAGCAGCAGCACGACCAGTGCCCCGAACGCCACCAGCCGCAGCGTGATCGCCTCGCGTCCCAGCATCATCGCAGCCAGCACCATCAGCGCCGCGATACACGACCGCATCGTCGGCACCTCGGCTCCGGTCAGCAAGGTATAGCCCACCGCCGCGACGCCCGCCGCCCCCGCCGCGATCACCGGCAGCGGCCAGCGCAGCGCCAGTGCCGGACTGAGCGCGAGCAGCCGCAGCACCAGCAGCATCGTCGCACCAACCACCGCGGTGACGTGCAGCCCGCTCACCGACAGCAGATGTGCCAGCCCCGACCGCCCCAGCGCCTCGCCATCCGCTTCCGAAATCGCCCCGCGATCCCCCGTCACCAGTGCCGCCGCAATCCCGCCCGCGCTCCCCTCGATCTGCGACTGGACATGCGCCGTCAGCCGCTCGCGCAGCCCGCTCCTCGCCTCGCCCGGCGTGACGATCTCGACTGGCGCAAAGCCGCGCCCGCTCGCGCCCAGCCGGTCGAACCACGCTACCCGTTCGAAATCATAGGCGCCGGGGATGGCGGGCGGGGCCGGCGGCATCAGCCGCGCACGCAGCTTCACCACCGCGCCGCGCGTCAGTCCGGCTGGCACGTCCTTGCTATCAAGATTGACGCGCACCATCGGCGGCAACCCGGCCCCCGCATCCGGCGCGATCCGTAGCCGCACCATGTCGCGCGCCGGCAGCTTCTCGACTCGCTCCACCTTGCCCTGAACGGCGACGATCGCGGGCCGCGCCAGCACCGGCGCCGCCAGGCGCTCGGCCCGCCACCACACCAGCGCGCAACCGATCGCAACCAGCAGCCCGGCCACCGCGAGGCAACGCGCGGCGCGCCCCCCACCGCCCAGTGCCAGCCCGGCAGCGGCTACTGCCAGCCCCCCAAGAACGACCGCACCCCACCGGTTCGCATCGGGCAGCGCGAACCAGGCCGCGATCCCCACGCCCAGCATCACCGGAATCCACAGGACGATCTGCCCGCGCTCAGCCTCCAGCCAGCGCTCGTTTCGCTCAGCGAAACGCCAGCCTCCCGCTATTTGAAGCAGGCGAAACCCCGTGCTAGGGGCGCTCGCGGCTGAACTGGCCATCGATCACAGTTTCTGGGAGCAAGCGCGCTTGGGCGCAACATCTGAACCCGCCACGGGTACGCAAATCGTCACGCGCTTCGCCCCGTCGCCGACGGGGTTCCTGCACATCGGCGGCGCGCGCACCGCGCTGTTCAACTGGTTGTTCGCACGCCACCATGGCGGCAAGTTCCTGCTGCGCATCGAAGATACCGATCGCGCCCGCTCGACCGACGCGGCGATCGAGGCGATTCTCGACGGGATGCGCTGGCTTGGCCTCGATTGGGATGGTGACGAGGTTTATCAGTTCGCCCGCGCCGATCGGCACGCAGAGGTCGCGCACGCGATGCTCGAATCGGGCCACGCCTATCGCTGCTGGATGAGCCAGGAGGAAATCGCCGCCCAGCGCGAGGAGGCACAGGCGGCGAAGAAGCCCTATCGCATCCGCAGCCCCTGGCGCGACCGCACTGACGGCCCGCTCGATCAGCCGCACGTCGTCCGCATCCGCGCCCCGCGAGAGGGCGCGACGACGATCCGCGACGCGGTGCAGGGCGAAGTGACCGTCCAGAATGCCGAGCTGGACGACATGATCCTCCTCCGCTCGGACGGCACGCCGACCTATATGCTGGCGGTGGTGGTCGACGATCACGACATGGGCGTGACGCATGTCATCCGCGGCGACGACCATTTGAACAACGCCTTCCGCCAGCTGCTGATCATCCATGCGATGGACTGGGCCGAGCCGGTCTATGCGCATATCCCGCTGATCCACGGCGCGGACGGCGCCAAGCTGTCCAAGCGCCACGGCGCGCTTGGCGTCGATGCGTATCGCGACGAACTGGGCGTGCTGCCCGAGGCGCTGTTCAACCATCTCCTCCGCCTCGGCTGGGGCCATGGCGACGACGAGATCATCGATCGCGCCCAGGCGGTCGAATGGTTCGACCTGTCGGGCGTCGGCAAGTCGCCCTCGCGCTTCGATTTGAAGAAGCTGGATAGTCTCAACGGCCATTACATCCGCGCCGCCGACGATGCGCGACTCGCGCAGCTGGCCGCGCCGTTCCTGCCCTTCGAAGCGTCGCCGCAGCAGATCGATCTTCTGCAACGCAGCATGCACGCATTGAAGCCCCGCGCGGCGAATCTCCTTGAAATCGCTGACGGATCGGCCTTCCTGTTTCGCACCCGCCCCCTGGAAATGGACGCAGATGCACAAGCTCTGCTAGGGGACGATGCGAAAGCGATCCTCCATTCCCTTCACACGGCGCTTGACGCGCTCGCGGACTGGAATACGGAAGCGCTCGAAACGGCGGTACGCCAGGTGGCGGAGTCGGGGGGAGTGAAACTCGGGGCGGCCGCACAGCCGCTTCGTGCCGCGCTGACTGGGCGGCGGACCTCTCCCGGTATCTTCGACGTCCTCGTCCTTCTGGGGCGGGAAGAAAGCCTGGGCCGGATTGCCGATCAAATGGCGGCTCCTTCGGGAAGCTGAGACGAAAGGACGAGACTGATGACCGACTCCACCCTCAACATCGCCGGGAAAGACTATCCGGTTCGACAGGGCAGCGTCGGTCCTGAAGTCGTCGATATCCGCAAATTCTACGCCCAGACCGGCCAGTTCACCTACGATCCCGGCTTCACCTCGACCGCGTCGTGCGAGTCGGGCCTGACCTATATCGATGGCGACGAGGGCACGCTGCTCCACCGCGGCTATCCGATCGGCCAGCTCGCCGAGCATTCGAGCTTCATGGAGGTCGCCTACCTCCTGCTCAACGGCGAACTGCCGAGCAAGGACGAGCTCGGCACCTTCTCCAACACGATCACGCGCCACACGATGGTGCACGAGCAGCTAGCGACCTTCTACCGCGGGTTCCGCCGCGACGCGCACCCGATGGCGGTGATGTGCGGCGTGGTCGGCGCGCTCTCGGCCTTCTACCACGATTCGACCGACATCTCGGACCCGTATCAGCGCATGGTCGCCAGCCACCGCCTGATCGCGAAGATGCCGACGATCGCGGCGATGGCGTATAAATACACCGTCGGTCAGCCGTTCCTCTACCCGGACAACAATCTGTCCTACACCGGCAACTTCCTGCGCATGACCTTCGGCGTCCCGGCCGAGGAGTATGTCGTGAACCCGGTGGTCGAGCGCGCGCTCGACCGCATCTTCATCCTCCACGCCGATCACGAGCAGAATGCGTCGACCTCGACCGTGCGCCTCGCCGGCTCGTCGGGCGCCAACCCGTTCGCGTGCATCGCGGCGGGCATCGCCTGCCTCTGGGGTCCCGCGCATGGCGGCGCCAACGAAGCCGCGCTCAACATGCTGCGCGAGATCGGCCGCCCCGAACGCATCCCCGAATATATCGCCCGCGCCAAGGACAAGAACGACCCGTTCCGCCTGATGGGCTTCGGCCACCGCGTCTACAAGAACTACGATCCGCGCGCGACCGTGATGCAGAAGACGGTGCGCGAGGTGCTGAGCGCTCTCAACGTCAGCGATCCGCTGTTCGACGTCGCGCTTCAGCTCGAGGAAATGGCGCTCAAGGACGAGTATTTCGTCGAGAAGAAGCTGTTCCCCAACGTCGATTTCTACTCGGGCGTGATCCTGTCGGCGATCGGCTTCCCGACCACGATGTTCACCGTCCTCTTCGCGCTCGCCCGCACCGTCGGCTGGGTCGCGCAATGGAACGAGATGATCAGCGATCCCGACCAGAAGATCGGCCGCCCGCGCCAGCTCTACACCGGCCCGACCGAGCGCGACTACGTGCCGCTCGACAAGCGCTGAGCTTCGTCCCCTCTCCGGCATCGCCGGAGAGGGCTTTCACTTGCCGCTGACGGCCAGATACAGGCCGACCGCGATCACCACGACGGCGAAGATCCGCTCGAGCAGCCCCTTGCGCGCTGCCATGCGCTTGCCCAGCCGGATGCCCAGCGCGGCGCCGCCCACCCCGCCCAGCAGCAGCAGCCCCGCGATGTCCCACGCGACCAGGCCCGACAGCGCATAGGAGGTCGCCGTCGTCGCGCCCAACGCGCTGACCACGACCAGCGACGTACCAACGGCATTGCGCATCGGCATCCGCGTCGCCGCGACCAGAGCAGGCACGATCAGGAACCCGCCGCCGATCCCGAAAAACCCAGATGCAAGGCCGACGCCGAGGCCCGCGGCGACCAGCCGCGGCAACAGCACGGCGGCGCTGTCGCGGGTCAGCCGCACGCCCGGAGCCTCCGCGACGCCCCGCCCGCGGAACATCGACAGGCCGACGACGATCATCAGCAGGCCGAACAGCATCAGCAGCTGCCCGCCATCCATCGCCTTGCCCGCCTCAGCCCCCACCGCCGCACCGGCAATGCCTGCAGCGGCGAACACGCCGGCGCATCGCCACTTAACCGTTCCCGCCCGTGCGTGACCGGCCAGGCCGGCCAGCGCATTGGCGGCGACCGCCACCGCCGCAGTGCCGATCGCCACGTGCGCCGATTCCAGGCCGACGACATGGACGAGCAACGGCACCGCGAGGATCGACCCGCCCCCGCCGACCAGGCCGAGCGTCAGGCCGATCGCCGCGCCGGCAGCGATGGCAGCAAGCAGCATCTGCGGGCTACCCGCCCCGCGCGGGCCGGTTCCACGGCATCGCGCGCAACAACAGCGCCATGCCGCACCAGCCGGTCGCGCCCGCCATCATCAGCCCGGCGCCGACAAAGGCCGCCAGCCCGAAAAAGCCCGGGTGCACCAGAAACCCCAGCACTATGCCGAGTAGCACCAGCCCGCCCGCGCCAAGCTGCACCTGGCGCATGATCTCGAGCGGCTGCCCGCGATCCACGGCGGTTTCCAGTCCAGCCTTGCGCCAGCCGTCGATCCCGCCTTCGAGCAGATGGCAGGTCGCTCCCCTGGCGGCGCGCTCCAGCGCATCGGCATGGGCAGCGGTCCGCATTCCCGACCGGCAATGAAACACGAGCGGGCGTCCGGTCGCGGCGAGTTCTCCAATCCGTGCCAGCGGTATGTTGACCGCACCGGGAATCTTCTCGCGCGCATGTTCATCCGCGTCGCGGACATCGACCAGCAACGCGCCGGCCGCCACCGCCCGCCGCGCATCGGCGGGCGCGATCGTCGAGATCGTCATCGTCGTCAGTCCTTGCAATAGAGTTGGTAGAGGGCGGCGAGCAGCGCCTCGGTCCGCGGATCGGCGATCCGGTACCAGAGCGTCTGGCCCTCACGGCGGAAGGTGACCAGCCCCTCGTCGCGCATCTTCGCCAGATGTTGGGACAGCGCCGATTGCGACAGCGCCACATCGCGCGCCAGGTCGCCCACGCTCATCTCGCCATGCTCGACCAGCTTGCACAGCACCATCAGGCGACGGCCATTGCCCATCGCCTTGAGCAGCGCGGCGACCCCCTCCGCCTTCGACGAGAAAGTCACCAGATCCATCGGAACCTTAAGCATCGCACATCCTTACATTAGATGTTGCTAATTTAGATTATGCTTATATATTGTCAAGCACGATGATGGAGATGCCCATGCAACCCGCGATCGAAGCGTTTTTCGACGAGCCGACCAACACGATCACCTATCTCGTTGCCGACCCTGCGACCGGAGAGGCCGCGGTGATCGATCCGGTGCACGATTTCGACCCGGCCAGCGGCGTGATCGATTCCGCCTCGGTCGATCGCGTCCTGGCCGCGGCGGACAGCCACGGCTGGCGGATCGTGATGGTGCTCGAAACCCACGCACATGCCGACCATCTCTCCGGCGCGCCGCTTATCAAGTCGCGCACCGGCGCATGGGTCGGTATCGGCGAGCATATCCGCGATGTGCAGAAGATCTTCCGCCCGGTGTTCAACTTCGCGGATCTGCAGACCGACGGCTCGGACTTCGACCGGCTGTTCGCGGATGGCGACCGGTTCACGCTCGGGACCCTGCCCGTCGAGGTGATTCACGTCCCCGGCCATACGCCGGCCGATGTCGCCTATCGAATCGGTGACGCCGTGTTCGTCGGCGACACGCTGTTCATGCCCGACTATGGCACGGCGCGCACCGATTTCCCCGGCGGGGACGCGCGCATCCTCTATCGCTCGATCCGTCGGCTGCTGACGCTGCCGGACGACACCCGGTTGTTCCTCTGCCACGACTATAAGGCACCCGGCCGCGACGACTATCGCTGGGAAACCACCGTCGGCGACCAGCGCCGCGCCAGCGTCCATATCCATGACGGCGTGAGCGAGGAGGATTTCGTCGCGATGCGCGAGGCTCGCGACGCGACGCTTGCGGTGCCGCGGCTGCTGCTCCCCGCGATCCAGGCGAACATCCGCGCTGGCGCATTGCCCGAACCGGACTCGAACGGAGTCACCTACCTTCGCATTCCCGTGAAGCGGCGCGATAGCTGAACACCACCACGGTTGTGGATCGCTGCCGGCTGCATTATGTATGGATACAATACTCAATATAGAGGCCATACAATGCAAGCCGAACCAAAGCAGGACAAGCTGAACTGGGTCCTCAGAACCGGCTGGAAGGGCCTGTGCGTCCGCTGCGGCGAGAAGACGATGTTCTCCGGCTGGCTCAAGATCGCGAAGAAATGCCCGTCCTGCGGTCTCGACTATCGTTTCGCCTCGCCCGACGACGGCCCCGCCTTCTTCTCGCTCTGCTTCGTCGCCTTTCCGCTCACCTTTTTCGGGGTGTGGTTCCAGGTCGCGTTCGACCCGCCCTTCTGGGTCCATCTGTTCACGACGATCCCGGTGATGGTCGCCGGCTGCGTGCTCGCGCTGCGCCCGCTCAAGGGCTGGCTCGTCGCCTCGCAATATCTGAACAACGCGCAGGAGGCGGGCACCGCCAAGCTCTGGGCGAAGCTGCATGCCGAGGCGGAAGCCCGCGATACGCCGCCCAATGACTGACGACTGGCTTCCCGATCTCGATCCGGCCTCAGGGGCCAAATACACCGTCATCGCCGATGCGCTGGCGGCCGCGATCGACCGCGGGACGCTGCCCGGCGGGGCGCGCCTGCCCCCGCAGCGCGACCTTGCCGCGCGGCTGGGCGTCGATCTTACCACCGTCACCCGCGCCTATGACGCCGCCCGCCGCCGCGGCCTGATCGAGGCGCGCGGACGTGCGGGCAGCTTCGTGCGCGCGCCACAGCGGGTCGAGATCGCCGATCTCGCCCGCGTCGATACCGGGATGAACCTGCCGCCCGAGCTTCCCGGCGGGCTGCTCGCGCGAACCATCGCCGAAACGGTCGGCAGCTTGCTGCTCGATGCCTCGCCGCTGCGGCTGCAATATCAGGCAATGGGCGGCAGTGCGGAAGATCGCGCTGCCGGGGTTCGTTTTCTCGATGCGATGGGACTGCCCGCCGAAGCCGACCAGCTTATCCTGGCCGCAGGCGGGCAGAATGCGTTGCATGCGATCCTCAGCAACACGCTGCTTCCCGGCTACGCCGTGCTCTGCCGCCGCTTCGTCTATTCGGGCTTCCGTGCGCTTGCCCAGCGGATCGGCATCCGCCTTGTCGGGCTGGACAGGCTGGACGCTGCATCGATCGCCGCTGCCTGCGCAGCCGATCCGCGGATCCGCGCCATCTACCTCGTTCCCACCAACGACAATCCGACCGCAGAGACGCTCGACGAGGATGCCCGGCGCGCGATCGCGGCGACGGCGATCCGCTACCACCTTCAGGTGATCGAGGACGACGCCTACGGCCCCCTCGCCGTCGCCCCGCTCGCACCGGTCGCTGTCCATGCCCCCGACCACAGCTGGCACATCGCGAGTGCGTCGAAGATCATCTCGCCCGCGCTGCGGGTCGCCTTCGTGCGCGCGCCGAATGTCGCGGCGGCGGTCCAGCTTGCGATGCAGATCCACCAGACCGCGGTGATGCCCCCGCCGCTCAACGCGGCGATGCTTTCGCGCTGGATCGATGATGGCACCGCTACACGCCTGATCGCCGCGATGCGCGACGAAGCCTCCCGGCGGCAGGCGCTCGCGGCAAGCCTGCTCGACGGGCTGGACTTCACCGCCCACCCGCAGGGCTATCATCTCTGGCTGCGCCTGCCCGGTGCGATCGCGCCCAACGATCTGGCCGATGCGATGCGCCCGACCGGTCTCTCGGTGATGCCGGCAGACCGCTTCTCGGTGGACGGTGCCCCGGCCAATGCGATCCGCGTCTCGCTCGGCGGCCTCGCCGACGACGATCAGCTCATCCGGGCCCTGCGCATCCTGCGCGGCCATGCCGGCGCCGCGATCTAGGACGCTTCGAACACCCCAGGCTCGAACCCGTCGCGAGATCGCGGCGGCGCTGGGGATACCGGCAGGCGCGCCCACCGCCGTGAATCCAGTTCAACGCTCCGCTTCTTGGGCGCAACCGCTGCCTCAGCCTTGCGCCATTCGACGCTTCGCCTCAGCGACTCCCGCCGCCAGGATATCGGCGCCGTCGGACACGACCACATCGGGCCGCATCGTCCAGCGTGGCCGGTCCTGAACGTCATAGACCGGCTCGGCCGAATATTGCAGGTCGATCCCGCTGCGGTCGAGCCGCAGCTGGAACACCGCCGCGCCCAGCCCCATCATCGGCGTGCCGACGATCGTCGCCCGGCCCAGCCCCCGCATCCCCATCGGGAAGCCCTCGGCCATGCTGGCGCTCCAGTGATCGCACAGCACGATCACCGGCTTGGTCCAGGTGAACGGCCCGCGCGGCTCGACATATTCCGTCCAGCGCCGGCTCAGGCCTGCGCCTGCACGCCGCCGCATATAGCCATAGGGCGCCCGCTCGGTGATGAAGCGCCCCATGATCGGCCGCGCGACCGCCGTGTCGCCGCCGCCATTGCCGCGCACGTCGATCAGCAAGGCCGGGGCGTCGCGCAGCTCGGCGAGTGCCGCGTCGACCGCGACGACCGAGGTGAGGGCACCAAAGCTGCGGATCGTGATCAGGCCGATCCCGTTCTCCAGCCGCCGATGCGCGACATCGGCCGGGTCGGCCCGTTGCTTGATCGGCAGCGCGATCTCCCGCGCGGGCGCGTCACCGGATCGCACGGCAAAGCGCCGGGGCATCCCCCGCCGTCCCGCTGCGACGGTGCCGAGCACGAAGGCATCGGCCGCCGGATCCTGCCGCTTGAGGCAGCGCAGCGCGGCGGCCTGGATCGCTGCCTCGGCCGGCACGCCCTCGATCGCGGTCAGCACGTCACCGATCGCGATTCCGGCCTCTGCAGCCGCCGACTCCGCCTGCACGGCCGTCACGCGGATCCCGTCCGCGGCCCGCGCGACCATCAGGTCGAACGGCGGCGTCCGCGCGGTCCCGTCGGGGCTGTTGCGCACTGTCGTATGCGGGTCGTAAAGCTCCGCAAGCGCGCGCTTCAGCACCTGTGCCAACGCGTGCCGCGACGGCGCGGCGATTGCCTGCGGGCGATAGACGCTGCGCACCTTCTCCCAGTCGGTCGCCTTCTCGCCGAAGAAGCAGTAGTGCTCGGCCAGCGTGCGCCACATCTCGTCGAAATCCTGCGCGTAGCTGATGTCACGCTCCGGTTCGCGCGCCCACAGGGGCGCAGCGACGCAGGCGATCCCGCCGCCCAAGACGCCCCGGCGCGCGATCAAGCGTCGCGTCTCGGCAGCGTCAGCACGAAGCGCGCGCCCTCGTTCGGCGCGCTATCGACCAATATATCCCCCCCCATCGCCCGCGCCAACCGCCGGGCGATGTAGAGGCCAAGCCCGCTTCCGCCCGGCTCGCCCGGATCGACGCGGCCGAACTTCTCGAAGATCTTGGTCTGATCCTCGATCGCAATGCCCTTGCCCTGATCGGCGACGATCACGCAGCCGAAGCTGCCCTCGGGTTGGATCTGAACCCAAACCGATCCGCCGGGCGGCGAATAACGCACCGCATTGCCGATCAGGTTGACCATGATCTGCAACACCCGCCGGAACTCGCCCGTCGTCGGCATCGTCTCGTCGGCGCGGGGTTTCTCGATCCGCACATCCGCCTCGCTCGCGCGCACCGCCAGCAGCCCGGCTGCGCGGCGCGCGATATCGGCGAGGTCGATCGGCTCGATCTCGACGGTGAAGTCGTCGCGCTCGATCGCGCTCAGATCGGCCAGATCCTCGACCAGCGACAGCAGGTGCCGCCCGGCATTGGAGATGTCGGTGGCATATTCGGCATAATCGTCGCGCAGGGGCCCATCCAGCTTCGCGCTGATGCTGTCGGCATTGGCGATGATCCGTGCGAGCGGCGTGCGCAGCGCCTTCTCGAGCCGCTGCCCGAACTCGCTGGTGAATTCAGGATCGGCCACGGCGTTCGCACCGGCCTCATCCGCGGGATCGACCAGCACCGCCGAGCCGCTGAAGCCGGCGAAGCGCCCCATCGCATCGATCCGCGGGCTTGCGGAGATGCGCACGCGTTGCCCGGTGCCGCGAAGCTCGGCGATCTGCCCGTCGAACCGGGTCTGCTCTGCGGCCGCGGCAAGGATCGGCAAGGCCCCGTCCTCATCGGCTTCCAGCGCGAACAACAAGGTCAGCGGCTGACCCAGCATCGCGGCCAGGTCCAGGCCCGGCTCGACACCCGCCTCCGCAGCCAGGTGCGTGATCCGCATCGCCGCATCGGTTTCCCAGATCCAATCGGCCTCGGCGCGCAGGAAATCGTCCTCGCGTAGCGAGTCGCCCTCGGGCGCCTGCCAGGCCCCGCGCGGGCGCCAGCCGCTCACTTCCAGCCGCACCCCCTCCGAATCGGGCTCGGCGCGGACCCACAGGTCGATATCGTCCTCGCCGTCAGCGGCCACGACACCGCGCGAAATCGCAATGCCGAGCCGCTGCGCCAGCCGGGCGATCGACGCGATCGGCGGTACCGCCAGCGGTGCGCCCACCTTGCCGCCGGCACGAGCATTGAGGTCGGCCAGCCGTGCCTCGGCATGGACCAGCCGCCCGTCGGGCCCGATCCGCCCCATCGCGATGGGCATGTTGGGTTCGATCGCATTCATTGCGGCGCGCCCTTCAACGCCAGCAATGCCGCGCGATAGTCGGCGGGCAAAGCGAGCGGCGCGATCGCCGCGCGGGCTTCATCCGCGCCCACCGCCATGATCGTGTCGAGCTGGTCCGCAAAGGCCTCGACGTCGCGGCGCGGATCCGCCTCGCTCAGCGCCACGCCGAGCCGCGCGACCGCTGCACGATCGAAATCGAGCGCGCGCAGCGCGACCCAGAGCCGTTCGCTCGCGGAATCGAGCGTCATCGCCCGCACCGCGTCGAAATCGATGCGCAGCGCGTGCGCCAGCACGGCCGCAAACAATGCGACGCGGCGGTCGCCCAGCGCTTCTGCCAGCAATTCGGGAAGTTCATCGGGCCGGGCGTCGATCGCCACCGCCAGCCGCATCGCGGCCGCTTCCAGCCGGTCATTCTCGTCGTGCGCGGCCAGGCTGCGCTGCGCAGAATCTGCCAGCGCCCGGTCGAGTGCCGGAGCATTTCCCGAAAACCCCGCCCTCAGCGCTGCCGCCACCTGCCATACCAGCTTGTAGTGAAGCTCGGCAGGCAGGTCGCTATGCCCCGTCGCGTCGGGCATGCTGCGCCTGCGGCTTTCGTTGACCAGCACCGCCGCGGCGCTCTGCGCAAGCAGCCGGTCCGGATGCTGTGCCAACCGGTTGAGCAGGCTTGCCCGTTCGGGCTCGTCCTGCGCCTGCGCCGCCATCCCGCCTGCCAGCAGATCCTGCCGCACGCGCGCGATCAACTCGCCCATCAGCGCGGGATCGTGCAGCACGCCCGATGCGTGCAGCCGTCCAGCGACGCCATGCTGCCCCGCAAGCATATCCGCCAGCACCGCCTCGCCCTGCGCGCGCAACAACCGCACGGCGTGCCCGCCTACCTCGCTCTCGATCGCCGTGATCAACCCGTGCAGCAGCCGCGCCAGCGATGCGCGCGTGCGCTCGTCGAGCCGGTCGGTATCGGGAAGCGCGAAGTCCGCAATCGCGGTGCCGAGCGCACGATGCGCGACCGCGTCCGCTGCCGCGGTACGCGCGAGCAACGCCTGTGCGCCTTCATGAGCGCCTGTACGCATGTCGCCAATCGGCTTGGACATGGTTCCGAACTTAAAGGAACTGCGGTTAAGACAGAGCTAAGGCTTTTCCCGTCGACTCTCAACCGCCGCCGCGAGCGTGACGACCGCATAAATCGCCACCGCAGCCAGCCCCCAGCTCACCCGCCCGGCGATCGCGAACGGCGTTACCAGCAGCAGATAGCCTGCCGGGCTTCCCCACCAGCGCTTGACGACCGCCTGCGTTCGCTCGCCGATCGCAACGGCGGCGAGTGCGGAAAGCGCGAGAATCAATCCGTCGAGCGTCGCGTCCGCACGCGTCTCCATGAGTCCCAGCGCAAGGATCACGATACCGGCGATCGCCCCGATCAGATGCTCCTGCGCCGCCGCGCGCTTCTCTTCGCCCCGCAGCGCCGACAACGCGGCGCCCGTCGCCAGCGCCGCAACGCCCGGCAGAGCGACTCCGGCGCCCCAGGGCCAGCCCAGTGCGATCAGCGCCGCCGCACCCGCGCCCAGCGCCAGCCCGCCCGCGGTCAGCGCCCAGCCAGGCACCGCCTTCTCGACGACCTTGGGCAATGCCAGCCGTGCGATGCGGGTGAAGACATGCCGGTCGGCCCAGCTCGTCCGCCGCTCGGTCAGCGCGGCGAGCACGGCGTTGCTGCGCGAAGCGAGCGCGCCGCCGTCCCGTTCGACGCCATGTCCGGCGCGCACGGCGCTCGACGGCAGCGATACCTGCTCGGCTCCCGCCTGCACGATCGCGCGCAGCAGGGTCGACTGGAAATCATAGTCTGGCGGGAAAGCCGCGATGTCGGTGATCCGCTGAACCGGAATCCGCGCCACGCCCGCCCAGCAATTCTGCGCATCGACCCGTTCGAGCGAAGCCGACGGTTCCTGCGTGACAAGAATCGCATCCTTGCCCTCGCCCGACATCTTGTCGACGACGTCATCGGTGGTGACGAGGCCGTCGGCGAGCACCACGATACTCGCCAGCGGGTGCGCCTTGGTCGATGCCTCGGCGGCAGATCGCACGATATCCACCGGCACGCCGCGCTTCGCCGCGCGGCTGACGGCGCCGAGCAGCGCGGGCGTTACCCGCGTCACTGCGACCAGGATCTGCCCCGCTCCGGCACCGACCAGCAGCCGCGCCTGGTATTCGAGCAACGTCATCCCGCCGAACGGCAAGGTGGCCGCCAGCGTCCCCGGCTTGTCGCCTGCGTCCTCGGTCGCGAAAATCAGCCCCGCCAACATCATGCCTGCGGTTACGGCAAACTTAGTAGCGAAGGAAGGGCTGCCGAGTCGCTTCCCACGCCGATTCGTCCGCATCCGCCGTCGAGTCGAGCTCGCCCGGCGCCGCCGCGACGTCGTCGACCCATGCGCGCAGCCCCGGCCCGCCGTTGATCACGTCGATCGCCAGCTTGTCGAATTCATATTCGTACGGGAAGTCACGCCACAGGTCATAGTCGGGGTAGAGCGCCCGGATCGCCCTGAACCCCAGCGCCTGAAGCCGCCACGGCCGGAAGGCTTCATGGTCGTATCCCGCCCCCTCGGCATGGATGAACACGCCGTTGCACAGCTCGCCGACATGTTTGTGGAAGGTCGGCTGGAACCAGAAGTCGCGCAGCGTGCATCCCGCCAGCCATTCGGGCGCAATCCGCCGCATCTCGGCGATCACCGCCTTGGCGTCGATGTCCGGCGCGCCGAACAGCTCCAGCGCGCGCGTCGTCCCGCGGCCCTCCGACAGCGTCGTTCCCTCCAGCATCACCGTGCCGGCATAGGCGCGGGCCATATTCACGTTGGCGGCGTTGGGGCTGGGGTTGATCCACACCCGCTCCGGCGGCCAGCCGAAGCCCGGCGCGGCATCGGGCGCCCAGCCCTGCATCTCGATCACGCGATAGGGCAGGTCGAGCTTGAACTGGTCGATGAACCACGCGCCCATCTCGCCCAGCGTCATGCCGTGCCGCATCGGCATCGGCCCCGCGCCGACGAAGCTCTCCCAGCCGGGCAGCAAGGTCAGCCCCTCCACCGGCCGCCCCGCCGGGTTGGGCCGGTCGAGCACCCACACTTCCTTGCCGTGCTGCGCCGCCGCTTCGAGCATGTAGAGCAGCGTCGTCACATAGGTGTAGATGCGGCAGCCCAGGTCCTGCAGGTCGATCAGGACGATGTCGAACGTGTGCATCGACTGGCCGGTCGGCCGCCGCACTTCGCCATAGAGGCTGAACACCGGCATCCCGTAGGTGGGATCGGTATAGTCCGGCGACTCCATCATATTGTCCTGCAGGTCGCCCCGCACGCCATGCTGCGGCCCGAACACCGCCGACACGCTCACCCCCGCCGCGACCAGCGCGTCGAGGCTGTGGGTCAGGTCCGCCGTCACCGAGGCGGGATGCGCGAGCAGCGCCACGCGGCGCCCCTTGAGCTGGTCGAGAAGCGCGGGGTCGGCGAGCAGCCGGTCGATACCGAAGTTCATGAGGCATCAGGTGCCGGGAGTTCGAGCGCAAAGCAATCGGGATGATGGAAATCGGGTTTCCCGGGCGGGTGGTTGAGCGCCCAGTAGGATCTGGTCCCGTCGGTCTCCTCGATCACCGCCGAGAGGCCGATCGCCACCGGCCCAGCCGGAATCGCCGCAAGGTCGACCTCCGCCTCCAGCACGAAGCTCTCGCCTTGGCGCTCCAGCTCGATATGCGGTTCGATCAGCAGCTCTAGGTTGCGCATCCCGGCGCGGTAGCCGTCGAACGCATAGGCCGCCCATTGCCCGGACGGCGACAAGTTGAACTCGACATAACCGTCGCCGCCGCCGGGTTTCAGGAACAGCTCGCAACAGGTTCGCTGCCACAGCCCATCCGTGCGGGCGGGTGATGCCGGATCGGGAACGGCCAGCGCTTCGCCCGGCGCGATATAGAAGGTCAGCAGCACCCGTTCGGCATCGGTCATCGACAGTTCGACGTCGACGGACCGCACCGAACGGGGCGGCGTGTCCGGGTGCGGGGCGAGCGAGAGCGCATGGGCAAGGGGGAACATGATGCAGGCGTAGCATCGCCCGTCCCCGCCTTGGAATCGCTTTCCCGCGTCACGGGATTCAACCCGGCCCGGTGACGATGCCATTCACCGTTTTGCTCTGCTTCCGCCCACCCGTCGCGCCACCCCATGGCGCGCCGCGCCCAACCCTGCTAACCGCGCCGCGCTATGACCGAATACACGTCCGATCTGCTTCGCCTGCTCGACCAGCGTGGATATATCCACCAGGTCACCGACGCCGCCGCGCTCGACGCGCTGGCCAGCAAACAGATCGTGCCCGGCTATATCGGCTTCGACCCGACGGCGCCCTCGCTCCACGTCGGCAGCCTCGTCCAGATCATGCTGCTGCGCCGGATGCAGCAGAGCGGGCACAAGCCGATCGTGCTGATGGGCGGCGGCACCGGCAAGATCGGCGACCCGAGCTTCAAGGACGAAGCGCGCAAGCTGATGACCGACGAGGTCATCGCCAGCAACGTCGCGTCGATCAAGACGGTGTTCGAAAAGTTCCTGACCTTCGGCGACGGCCCCACCGACGCGGTGATGGTCGACAATGCCGACTGGCTCGACAAGCTCGAATACATCCCGTTCCTGCGCGACATCGGGAAGCATTTCTCGATCAACCGCATGCTCAGCTTCGACAGCGTCAAGCTGCGACTCGACCGCGAACAGTCGCTCTCGTTCCTCGAATTCAACTACATGATCCTCCAGGGATATGACTTCCTGGAGCTGTCGCGCCGCGCCGGCTGTCGCCTGCAGATGGGCGGGTCGGACCAGTGGGGCAACATCGTCAACGGGATCGAGCTGTCGCGCCGCGTCGATGGGACCGAGGTCTATGGCGTCACCACGCCGCTGATCACCACCGCAGACGGCGGCAAGATGGGCAAGACCATGTCGGGCGCGGTCTGGCTCAACGAGGATCAGCTCCCGGCGTTCGACTACTGGCAGTTCTGGCGCAACACCGACGACCGAGATGTCGGCCGCTTCCTGCGCCTGTTCACCGATCTGCCGCTCGACGAGATCGCCCGGCTCGAAACGCTCGAAGGCGCGGAGATCAACGAGGCGAAGAAGATCCTCGCCACCGAAGCCACCGCGATGTGCCGCGGCCGCGAGGCAGCGGAAGCTGCAGCCGAAACCGCGCGGAAGACCTTCGAGGAAGGCAGCTCGGGCGAGTCGCTCCCCACCCTCGCGGTCAGCGGCGAGATCAGCGTGGTCGACGCACTGATCGGCCTCGGCTTCGCCGCGTCGAAGGGCGAGGCCCGCCGTCTGATCAAGGGCGGCGGCGCGCGCGTCGATGGCGAGAAGGTGAGCGACGAGGCGGCCATGGTCACGGTTGGCGCGGCACAGGTCCGCGTCTCGGCGGGCAAGAAGCACCACGGATTGCTCGATCCGGCCTGATCGCCGGCAAGCTTTCGCTAACCATGAGAGTTGCCGCGACGTTTACGCCCGGCGCCTAGCCTTTGCTTCCAGCAGTTGCCGGGGTGAACGGGGCATGCGCGCGTGACGTACCAGTTTTCAGCCGCAGCAGGGGCGCCCGCCCTCGCATCCGATCGCCGGGCGATCGAGCGCGACGAGGTCCATTATCGAGCCCGGGCATCCGGCCCCGACAACCAGCCGGTCACCCTGCTGATCGTCAACATTTCCCCCCACGGCCTGATGGCCCGCTGCGAAAAGCCTTTTGCGGAGGGGGACCGGCTTCGAGTCATGCTTCCGGCGGTAGGCACTGCCATCGCGGACGTGCGATGGTCGCTCGGCGGCCGCCTCGGCGCCAGCTTCGAGCCCGCGATCAGCCTGGCGAGCTATTACGCGTTGATCGCCCAGCTGGTGAAGAAGTGACTTAGGTTCTAGCCTTTCCGAACCAGGATCACGCCGGCCAGCACCAGCAGCACGCCAAAGGCCTTCATCGGCGTCACCGGGTTCTCCGGCAGCCGGATCAATCCGAAATGATCGATCACCAGCGCCGCCGCCAGCTGCGCGGCAATGGCGATGGTCAGCATCGAGGCAAGTCCGAGCCGCGGCGCGGCATAGGCCGAGGTCGAGACGAAGATCACGCCATAGATGCCCCCGGTCCATGCCCACCAGGGCACATCCTTGAGCGCCGCCGGCGACGTGCGGTCCAGCGTCGCCCAGATGCCGAGCAGGATCACGGTGCCGATCGCGAACGAAATCAACGCCGCGAGGATCACCGATCCGCTTCGCGCCAGCGTGCCGTTGACCGGAGGCTGCATCGCGACGCCGATCCCCGCAAGGATCGTCATGAGGATTGGAAAGATCGCTGACATCTGCGCGAGCAGATAGGTCGTGACGCGGCCGGTTCAACCCGCGCCGCGCCCTTTCCCGATCAGGCCGAAGGCCGCTCCACGATCGCGCCGACGATCCGCCGTACGACCGGCAGCACCATCAGCAGCACCGGAAAGGCGATCACCCAGGACAAGGCCCAGGCCCCCATCCAGGCGCGCGGAAAGGCTTCGGAGAAACCCAGGCTCCGCGCGGTGGCGATCGCCGAGACGACGAACGTCATCATGATCGAAAGAATGAACGCCGATACGAGCCCCGCATGGCGGGCGGGCAGACGGCGGGGACGAAACTTGCTTGGCATGATATTCTCACATTCAGGGCATCGGCCAGCATCCCGGGAAGACCCCGTTTCCCGGCCGATCACCGGGTTGGATGCGTTGCCTGACGTGAGACGCTTACGGCCTTCGCTGTGAAGGCGCGCCGCCTTTCTCACAGATGCGACCGATTCGCAACAGACTTCAACCCGCCCGCAACAGTCCCACCGCCGCATCGCGCTCGAACAGGTACAGCGCGACCCGCGCCGCCTGCCCGCGCTCGCCGTCGAGTCCGCCGTCGCGATCCACCAACAGCCGCGCATCGGCATTGGCCGCGCCGATCAGCTCGGCGAACTTCTCGGGCGGGGCGAGCCTGAACGTCTGCTCGCCCGACTGGCGCGTTCCGAGCATCTCTCCGGCGCCGCGCAGCCGCAGATCCTCCTCGGCGATGCGAAAGCCGTCATTGGTCTCGCGCATAAGCGCCAGCCGCGCCCGCGCCGTCTCGCTCAGCGTCCCGCCGCGCAGCAGCACGCATACCGATCGCCCGCCGCCGCGCCCGACCCGCCCGCGCAGCTGGTGGAGCTGGGCGAGGCCGAAGCGGTCGGCATGTTCGATCACGATCAGTGTGGCGTTGGGCACGTCCACGCCCACCTCGATCACCGTCGTTGCGACCAGCACGCCCAGCTCGCCGCTGGCGAAGCGCGCCATCACCGCGTCCTTTTCCGGCCCCTTCATCCGTCCGTGGACCAGCCCGATCCGCTCGCCGAACCGCGACCGCAGCGCCTCGGCGCGCTCCCCGGCGGCGGCGAGGTCGATCTTCTCGCTCTCCTCGACCAGCGGGCAAACCCAATAGGCCTGCCCGCCGCCCGACAGATGCCGGGCAAGGCCGTTGACGATTTCCTCCAGCCGTTCCTCGCTGATCACGCTGGTTTCGATCGGCTGGCGGCCGGGCGGCATCTCGTCGAGCTTGCTCACGTCCATCTCGCCATGCGTGGCGAGTTGCAGGGTTCGCGGGATCGGCGTCGCGGTCATCACCAGCAGATGCGGCGCGGTCTTCGCCTTGGCCTGCAACATCATCCGCTCGGCCACCCCGAAGCGATGCTGCTCGTCGACCACGACCAGCCCTAGATCGCGATATTCCACCCCCTGCTGGAAGATCGCGTGGGTGCCGATCAGGATATCGATCGACCCGTCGTGCAGCCCCATCAAGGTCGCTTCCCGCGCGCGGCCCTTGTCGCGCCCGGTGAGGATGGCGATGCGCACATCCAATCCCGAGAACAACCTCTGCAACGTCTCGAAATGCTGGCGCGCGAGGATTTCGGTCGGCGCCAGCATCGCGCCCTGAGCCCCGGCCTCGACCGCGATCAGCAGCGCCATCGCCGCGACCAGCGTCTTGCCCGCGCCGACATCGCCCTGCAGCAGCCGCAACATCGGGCGGCTCTGTGCCATATCGCCCTCGATCTCCCGGATCGTCCGCGCCTGCGCCCCCGTCGGCGTGTAGGGCAGGTGCAGCGCATCGCGCAGCCGCCCGTCGCCCGCCAGCGGCCGTCCCTTCTTCGCCCGCGCCGCACCGCGCACCAGCATCAGCGCCAGCTGGTTCGCGAACACCTCGTCATAGGCCAGCCGGTCGCGCGCCTTCGCGTCCGCCGGATCGGCATGGATCCGCGCCAGCGCCTCGCGCCACGCCGGCCAGCCGTTGCGGTCCTTCAGGCTCGGCTCGATCCATTCGGGCAGCTCGGGCGCGCGCTCGATCGCCTGTGCCGCCAGCGCCGCGAGCCGCTTCGAGGTCATCCCCTCCGACAGGGGATAGATCGCCTCGCGCCCGGTGGGTTCAGCCGCTTCGGGCGCGACCACCTCGGGGTGCACGATCTGCAATTCCTGCCCGTACTGGTCGAGCTTGCCCGATACCCAGCGCGGTTCGTTCAGCGGCAACTGCTTCTTGGCCCAGCCCGAATTGCCGCCGAAGAAGACCAGGGTCACATAGTTCCCCTTCGCATCCACCGCCTCCACCCGCGACGGCGCGCGCGCACTGCCGCCCATCCGGTAGTTCACCGGGGTCAGCGTGATCGCGATGATCCGGCCGACATCCGCCGCATCCAGCTCTTCGCGCGGCAGCCGGTCGATCCATCCGCTCGGCAAATGGAAGGCGACATCCACCACTCGCGCCAGCCCCAGCCGCTCCAGCGGCTTGGCAAGCTGCGGCCCCACGCCCTTGAGCGCGGTGACTTCGGCGAACAGCGGGTTGAGGATATCAGGGCGCATGTCTATCTGCGTGTGCCTACACCCAGCCGACAGCGCAACAAAGCGCCGTCGGCCAATTTGCGTTGAGAAAATGGACCGCGAAACCCGTCTGAAACGTCTCCGCTTCCGCGCCTGGCACCGCGGCGTCAAGGAAGCCGATTTGATGATCGGCGGATTCTTCGACGCGCACCATGCCCGCTGGGGCGACGCGGAGATCGAATTGTTCGAGGCGCTGCTCGAAGAGCAGGACGTCGACATCATGGCCTGGGCGATGGGCACCCAGCCCGTCCCGCCCGAATATCACGGCGCGATCATGTCCGCGCTCAAGGCACTCAACTACGTGCCCGTCGCCGAATGATTGTGAAAGCCGTCACCCCAGCGAAAGCTGGGATCTCCTGCCACAAGCGACGCGCCAGCGAGGAAAGACCCCAGCTTTCGCTGGGGTGACGAACTGAACCATGCCCGACCTGAACCAGATCCTCTCGGCCACGACGCCACTCACCCTGTCCGGCGTCCCCGCGGGCTTCCTCCCATGGTTGCTCGCCGATCTCGCGCGCGCCAGCACCACCGGCGCGGTCTATATCGCCCCCGACGAGTCCGCGATGCGCGCCGTCGCCTCCACCGCAGCCTTCTTCGCGCCCGAGCTCGAGATCGTCCAGTTCCCCGCCTGGGACTGCCTGCCCTATGACCGCGCCAGTCCCACGCTGCGCGTCATGGCCGAGCGAATGGCCGCGCTCGCCGCGTTGCAGGGCAAGACCAGCAAGCCGCGCCTGATCCTCACCACCGTCAACGCCGCGACCCAGCGCACGCTGACCCCGTTCCGCGTCCGCCAGATGACCGCGCGGCTCGCGCCGGGCGAGCGCATCTCGCTCGACAAGCTCGCCGCGCTCCTGTCCGCCAACGGCTATGTCCGCACCGACACCGTTCACGACTCCGGCGAGTTCGCGGTGCGCGGCGGCCTCGTCGACCTGTTCCCGTCGGGCAGCGAGCAGGGCCTGCGCCTGGACTTTTTCGGCGACGAGATCGAGAGCGTCCGCACCTTCGACCCCGCCGATCAGCGCACCACCGGCCGCGTCGACGGCTTCACCCTGCTCCCCGCCAGCGAAGCCCTGCTCGACGAGGATACGATCAAGCGCTTCCGCACGCGCTATCGCGAGAAGTTCGGCGCCACCGCCACCGGCGATCCGCTCTATCAGGCCATCAGTGATGGCCGCCGCCTCGCCGGCATGGAGCATTGGCTGCCGCTGTTCGAGGAGCGGCTCGAAACGCTGTTCGAGCATCTCCCCGCCGACGCCGTGATCGTCCGCGATGCGGGCGACGCCGGTGCGGCGGAGAACCGGTTCGAGGCGATCGCCGACTATCAGGCCAACCGCGTCCGCGCCCAGTCGACCGATGCCGGCAGCTACCGCCCGCTCGGCACCGACCAGCTCTATCTCCTCCCCGCCGAATGGGACAAGCGGCTCAAGGAAGCCAAGGCGCACCTCGCCACCCCCTTCCACGAGCCCGAAAGCGCGACCGTCCTCGACTTCGCGGTCGATGGCCCGCGCGACTTCGCGCCCGAGCGCGCCGCCGGCACCAACATCTACGAAGCCGTCGCCGAACACCTCGCCAAGCTGCGCAAGGCCGGGAAGAAACCCATCCTCGCCAGCTATTCGATCGGCTCGCGCGAGCGCTTGAAGGGCCTGCTCGCCGACCATGGCCTGCCCAATGCCGTGTTCGCGGAGAGCTGGCAGGAGGCGCTCGGAGTCGCCGCGGGCGGGCGCGATTCGGGCAATGTCGCGCTCATCGTCCTGCCCCTCGACCATGGCTTCACCTCACCCGAGGTCGCGCTGCTCACCGAGCAGGACATGCTCGGCGACCGCCTCGTCCGCCGCAACAAGCGCAAGAAGTCGACCGACGCCTTCCTCGCCGAGCTCGCCACCCTCTCCCCCGGCGACCTCGTCGTCCATCTCGAGCACGGCATCGGCCGCTACGAGGGGCTGACCCAGATCCCGGTGCAGAAGGCGCCGCACGATTGCGTCGCGCTCACCTATGCCGGCGGCGACAAGCTCTACGTCCCAGTCGAGAATCTCGAAGTCCTCTCGCGCTACGGCTCGTCGGAAGAAGGCGCCGCGCTCGACCGTCTCGGCGGCGAGGCGTGGCAGCGACGCAAGTCGCGGATGAAGGAGCGCATCCGCGAGATCGCGGGTGAACTCATCGCCACCGCCGCCGCGCGCGCCGTCCGCCCCGGCGAAGTGCTCGAACCCGATCCCGGCGGCTACCCCGCGTTCGTCGATCGCTTCCCCTTCACCGAGACCGACGACCAGGATCGCGCGATCGGCGACGTGCTCGAGGACCTCGCCGCCGGCCGCCCGATGGACCGGCTCGTCGTCGGCGATGTCGGCTTCGGCAAGACCGAGGTCGCGTTGCGCGCCGCCTTCGTCGCGGCGATGGCGGGGCAGCAGGTCGCGGTGGTCTGCCCCACCACCTTGCTCGCCCGCCAGCACTTCACCAACTTCGTCCAGCGCTTCGAGGGCTTCCCGATCCGGATCGGCCGCCTCTCCCGCCTCGTCCCCGCGGCCGAGGCCAAGGCGACGCGCGAAGGCCTCGAATCCGGCCAGATCGACATCGTCGTCGGCACCCATGCCGTCCTCGCCAAGGGGATCGAGTTCAAGCGCCTCGGCCTCGTCATCGTCGACGAGGAACAGCGGTTCGGCGTCACCCACAAGGAACGGCTCAAGGGCCTCAAGGCCGACGTCCACGTCCTCACCCTCACCGCCACCCCGATCCCGCGCACGCTACAGATGGCGATGTCGGGCCTGCGCGAGCTCAGCGTGATCCAGACCCCGCCGGTCGATCGCCTCGCGGTCCGCACCTATGTCATGCCGTGGGACCCGGTCGTCCTGCGCGAAGCCCTCCTCCGCGAACATTATCGCGGCGGCCAGAGCTTCCTCGTCACCCCGCGCATCGCCGACCTGCCCGATATCGAGAAGTTCCTGCGCGAGGAGGTGCCCGAGGTGCGCTACGTCGTCGCCCATGGCCAGATGGCGGCGGGCGAGGTCGAGGAGCGCATGTCCGCCTTCTACGACAAGAAGTACGAGGTGCTGGTCTCCACCACGATCATCGAATCCGGCCTCGACATCCCCAGCGCCAACACCATGATCATCAACCGCGCCGACCGTTTCGGCCTCGCCCAGCTCTACCAGCTGCGCGGCCGCGTCGGCCGGGCCAAGACCCGCGCCTATGCCTATATGACCACCGCGCCCCAGCGGCTGATGACCGAGGCCGCGGAAAAGCGCCTCAAGGTCCTGTCCGACCTCGAAAGCCTCGGCGCGGGGTTCCAGCTCGCCAGCCACGATCTCGACATTCGCGGCGCGGGCAATTTGCTCGGCGACGAGCAGTCGGGGCATATCAAGGAAGTCGGCTACGAGCTCTACCAGTCGATGCTGGAGGAGGCGATCATGGACGCCAAGGCCGGCGGCCTTGCCGACGCGCGCCCGCGCGACCTGTCGCCCCAGATCACCGTCGACGCCCCGATCCTGATCCCGGAGGGCTTCGTCCCCGATCTCGACCTGCGCATGGGCCTCTACCGCCGCCTGAACGAGGTCGAGGACAAGCGCGGCATCGACGAGTTCGCCGCCGAGATGATCGACCGCTTCGGCAAGCTGCCCGAGGAGACCGAGAACCTCCTGCTGCTGATCGAGGCCAAGCTCAACGCCAAGCGCGCCTGCATCGCCAAGATCGACGTGGGACCAAAGGGCGCGCTGGTCAGCTTCCACGAGGACAGCTTCCCCAGCGTCGAGGGCCTGATGGCCTATGTCGCCAAGCTGGAAGGCACCGCCAAGCTGCGCCCGGACATGAAGCTGGTGATCAGCCGCGCCTGGGCGACGCCGCGGGCGCGGCTGAATGCGGCGGTGCAATTGTCGCGGGGGTTGGCGAAGGCGGCGGGGTAGTCGGACAAGCTCAAACTATAAAATCACCACCCTCGCACTAATTACGAAAGGTGAAGCAAGTCGTAGACACGGAGAATACCGCTTTCGAATTCAACCTGCTACCTATCAGGCTGAATGACACTGGTTATGACAAAGCGGAAGAAATCACCACCGACGGCCAAGCCTTGCATTTTCTGTCCGCGACCGCGCGGCAGCAAGGAGCACTTTTGGCCTGAATGGATGCACCCCATATTGCCGCCACCGCCTGTAGAGCCGCGTCACAATAGGCTCGCGTTCAGTTCGTCGCCTTTTACTGAAATGACGAAACAAGGGCGCGAAAACACTCAAGGTTCACTCTACAATATCCGCATGAGGGTTGTGTGCGCTAGGTGCAACAACGGCTGGATGAATACGCTGGAGACTGATGCGAGACCACATCTCACTCCACTAATAACGGGTGAGAGGGTAACGCTTGATCGTGCAGCTCTCGACATTGTGGCTAAATGGATCACACTGAAGATAATGGTGGCCGAACACGCTGAGGACGATCTCGCTGTCACCCCTCGCTCGGATCGGATGTCATTCCGCGATCATGGAATAATCCCGCCCTATTTCCGCATCTACGTTGCGTCTCACGCGCTACCCTTTGAAAAATCCGTGGGCTATTTTCGAAATAGTCGAAGCCTAGCAATTAGGCGTGAAGGTGAAAACTCGCCCAAAAATCTCTCGGAAATAATATCGAGATCACTCCAAGACGAACCTCCAAAGTTCTCACCACCTCTAGGAGATGTATCGAACAATATTCAAACCGTCACCTTCTTCCTTGGAATGGTATTTGTTCATGCGACGGCAGCTCGCGTAGACGGTTTTGAAATCGAAAATATGGTCCGAATGCCTACGCTTTACGACACAGCCCGGATTTGGCCCCCGGCCGGAGGGGGGATGGATTGGCCACGTGAACCTGCCTTCAATCTTAAACAGGTGGATTCGATTGCTGGGAGCATGGAGACGGGATTCAGGGCTCAGAACTTGTTCTGGGTTAGCGAGGCACCAGAGCAGGAAACGAGCGCCTTTCCCGGAGGGACTGAATGACCCGATGGCCTATGTCGCCAAGCTGGAGGGCACCGCCAAGCTACGCCCCGATATGAAACTGGTCATCAGCCGCGCCTAGGCGACGCCAAGGGAGTGGCTGAATGTAGCGCTGCAATTGTCGCGGGGTGGGCGAAGGCAGCGGCGTGAGAGGAAAGGCGCCCTATCCAACGAGAGGACCCAATGGATGAAATGGCTCATTTCCTGGCTTGAAACCCATCAAGCACTCTCGGGTTGGGCCCAATTTGCCGGTGCCATGTTGGCCCTGTTAGTCACTTACCTAACAATTCTCATTCCGATCTGGCGACGCAAACGGCAGTTACGCAACGCGGCGCTGCGTCTGATCGCTAACGGTTATGAAGCAATCGAGAGCTATCATTACACTTCCGGCAACTTTCTGCCTCTTGCCATCTCATTGCGCGGCGCCGCGATGATGATGGCGAGCGTAGCCAACGAAATCGATCGCTTCCCGATCTATGAGCTGGACGATCAGGGTCCGCGCTCCACAGCGCGTACGCTTGTAGCAATCGCCGGATTGCTGCGAGGCATACAACTCTATCTTGAATCCCTTGAGGCAGCACTTGGTGATAACGCCATGAGCGTCGAAGAGCGCGATCTGATGCGATCCTTTCTTCAAGAGCAGATGGTCTTCGTTCAAAATTTGCTGGCAGGCAAGCTTGTGGCGCGACCGATTTGGCCAACACCCAGTTCCTAAATCTATGCGCTACCGAGACGCCGAAGTTGACGTAGCCCTAGGTCATTACCGGATCGGAGAAATTAATAACCAACAGAACGATTCTAGATGCATTCTCGAAAGGCTGAATAAATACAATTAGGATGCATCCGAGCCAACATAGCGCATTCAATCTCTTGCAATGTTGGATTTCGTCTGCTCACCTCACCCAGTCGCATGACGACCGCTCTTTGATCCTGTCGATCCGCACGTGCCGGACAGCAACCTGACACCCCGCCGACAAAGGCGACAAAGTTGACAGAATGAATCGCGTTGCCCGTAACTTCGTCAACTTCGGCCGAGATGCGCCGCGACACTGGCAAGCACTGGCCAACCCCGCCCTTTTCCTCACCCTCTCCGTATGTTAACCATCTTCTTCGAAGGGGAAGAGGATGCCGCATCACGACATCCCGGGCCGCCACGAGCGGCTGGCGCAGGCGATCGGCCTGCTCGATTCAGCGTCCGGCCGGGACGATGCCACCGCGATCCTGCGCGATCACGCCCGCGCCATCGCCGATGCCGACGGCATCACCGTGGTCCTGCGTGAGGGCAAGGAGGTGTTCTACGCCGCCGAGGATGCGATCAGCCCGCTTTGGACCGGGCAGCGCTTCCCGGTCGAACGCTGCATCTCGGGCCTTGCGATCATGGCGGGCGAGCCGATCCTGATCCCGGATATCCGCAACGATCCACGCGTTCCGCTCAACGCCTATCTCGCCACCTTCGTCGCCAGCATGGCGGCGTTCCCGATCGGGCGCACCGCCGCGCTCGGCGCCTATTGGCGTCAATCCGGCGCGGTCGACCTCGAAGCCGCCGGGCTGATGACCCGCCTCGCCGCCGCCGCGGCTCGCATCTTCGACCCCAGCGCCCCGCCCGCCCGCAAGGCCGGCTAACGCTCACATTGACTTTTGGCAGCATTGTTGCCATATCGCGCCGCAGCGAGGCGTCATGCAGCGTGATCGGTCGCTCGGGTTCGCCCCGAACGCCCCGGCTCCGCCTCGGTTGATTACAGGCTTCCCTAGTCACGCGGGTCGTCATTTTTTGACCCCGCCTCCGTGCGCGCTTTCGGCGTGCGCGTCGGCCGTTTTTGCAAAGAGATTCCTTTGACGCAATTCAACACCCTCGGCCTGTCCGAGACCACCCTCGCCGCGCTCGCTGCGAAGGGCTACACCACCGCGACCCCGATCCAGGCGCAGTCGATCCCGGCGCTGCTTGAAGGGCGCGACCTGCTCGGCATCGCCCAGACCGGCACCGGCAAGACCGCCGCGTTCATGCTGCCCTCGATCGATCGCCTGATCGCGTCGGGCAAGCGGGCCCAGCCGCGCGGCTGTCGCATGCTCGTCCTTGCGCCCACGCGCGAACTGGCCAGCCAGATCGCCGAAAGCGCGCGCCAGTATTCGAAGGGCACCAAGCTCAGCGTCGCCACCGTGTTCGGCGGCACCTCGATCCACAAGAACAAGACCGACCTGGCGCGCGGCGTCGATATCGTCGTCGCGACCCCGGGCCGCCTCGTCGACCTGATCGACCAGTGCTACGCGATCCTGCTCGGGATCGAGATCCTCGTGCTCGACGAAGCCGACCAGATGATGGACCTTGGCTTCATCCATGCGCTGAAGCGCATCGTCCGCGAGCTGCCGAGCAAGCGCCAGACTTTGTTCTTCTCGGCGACCATGCCCAAGTCGATCCGCGACCTCGCCAACCAGTTCATCCATGAGCCGGTCGAGGTGAAGGTGACCCCGGTGGCCACCACCGCCGAGCGGGTCGAGCAGTTCGTGACGCATGTTAGCCAGAGCGAGAAGCAGTCGCTGCTGACGATCAAGCTGCGCGACGAGAGCATCGACCGCGCGCTGATCTTCACTCGCACCAAGCATGGCGCCGACCGCGTCGTGAAGCTGCTCGCCGCCAGCGGCATCGCCGCCAATGCGATCCACGGCAACAAGAGCCAGCCGCAGCGCGAGCGTGCGCTGGGCGAATTCCGCTCGGGCAAGGTCAAGCTGCTGGTCGCCACCGACATCGCCGCGCGCGGCATCGACGTGTCGGGCGTCAGCCACGTCTTCAACTTCGAGCTGCCCAACGTGCCGGAACAATATGTCCACCGCATCGGCCGCACCGCGCGCGCGGGCAATGACGGCGTGGCGATCAGCTTCTGCGCCGATGACGAGAAAGCCTATCTGCGCGACATCGAGCGGCTGACCCGTCAGAAGCTGACGGTGGTCCCGCTGCCCGAGGACTTCGTCAACGAATCGGCGAAGATCAAGTCGAGCCGCGGTCCGGTGACGATGAGCCGCGACGAGCAGAACGGCCGCAACGGCCGCGCCATGCAGGGGCGCGGTGGCGGCCATGGCGGTCAGGGCCGCAATGGCCAGGGCCGGGATGGCCAGCGCGGTCCGCGTGCCAACCCCGCCGGCGATCGTCGTCAGGGCGAGCAGCGTGCTGACCGCCCCCAGGGCGAGCGCCACGCGCGTCCCGAGGGGCAGCGCCAGACGCTCGGCGCCAGCTTCGGCGGGCGCGAGGGTGGCGAGAACCGCAGCGGCCAGCGTCCGCAGGGCGATCAGCCCCGCTTCTACGGCCCCAGGAAGAAGAAGTGGGCGCCCCGCCCCGCCGGCGGCGGCCAGCGCAGCGGCGGCCGCGGCTAAGCAAGCACGTTCCGGCGCGCCGGGCGGTTACCGCCGCCCGCGCGCCGCGTCGTCGGCCTGCGCTGCGATCAGCCGGCCAACCCGCTCCGCGCCCGTGACGGCTTCGTTGCCGCCCGTGCCGATCAGCGGCGCGGCACGGCGATACAGGTCCAGCGCCTCGCGATAGTCGCCCGCCGCCTCGGCGCACAGGCCGAGGTCGAAGGTGATCGACGGGTGATTGGGCGCCTGCCCGTCCATCACTTTCCACGCGGCGCACGCCCCGCGCAGGTCGCGCTGGGTCTGCCGGACAATGTCCTTGAACGGACGGTTGAGTTCCTTCGCCAGCCCCTTGGTGCTTTCGCGGAAGCGGATACTGTAGGTCTCGACCACCGGCGCGATGTCGCGGCGTACCTCGCCCGCGATCCCCTCGATCATGCCGCGCACCGATTCCTCCACCGTGCGCGCGGGGTCATCGCCCCGGCACCAGCTGATCTCGTCGCGCTTGGGCTTGGCCGCCGTATAGATGATGCGTCCGTCCGCCGTGCGCGCCAGGCGCAGGTCGGCGTTCACATTCACCACGCGGCGGGTGCAGTCGACCTCGACCTCCGCCTCGCGCAGGCACTTGCCGCTGTCCTTGCCGCCCTCGCGTTCGACGCAGCGCTTCTGCTTCTGCTTGAAGCGGCTTTCCTGCACGCCGCTCGTTACCGCACCGCTCAGCACGCCGTCCGGCCCCTGCCCGCCGCCGAACGCCGCGATCAGGTCAAAATGCGGACGCCCCTCAATGTCGGGCTGCGACAAGGCGCGTTCGATCGCCATTTCCAGCTGCCGCCCGTCGCGTCCGTTGAACCGGTCGATGCCCAGCGAATCGAGCAATGCGGCCTCGCGATAGGGCGCTGCGAACTTACCCGTCATCTTCACCGCTTCGGCAAATGCCGGCTGCGCGGTGACTCCCGCCGCGCTCACGCACAATGCCGCATACCGCCC
This sequence comes from Sphingomonas koreensis, assembly GCF_002797435.1. Taxonomy (NCBI): domain Bacteria; kingdom Pseudomonadati; phylum Pseudomonadota; class Alphaproteobacteria; order Sphingomonadales; family Sphingomonadaceae; genus Sphingomonas; species Sphingomonas koreensis. Next base: position 998,734 of record NZ_PGEN01000001.1, read on the forward strand.
GAAACGCTTCGTTCCCATGATTTCCCACCCGCAATGCTCAAGAGAGCAAGAACCCGTTACGGTTTTGCATCGAAGGCGCGGTGGAACAAGACCGACATTCCTGTCCGCAATCTTCATCGAAACGTCACACGGGTTGAATCCCCCGCCCCCCTTTGCTACGCGCCCGCCAACCCAAGCGGGGCTGCCGGTTCATTCGGCGCGCCCCTTTTTCGCATGGGGCCATTTCGAGATTCCAAAAGGAAGCACGCGTCCGTGGAGAATTCCGGCGGTATTCAAGCAAGTCTAAGCGGGCGCTACGCGACCGCCCTGTTCGAACTGGCGCGCGAGAAAGGCGCGATCGAGAAGGTCGAATCGAGCCTTGCCGCGGTGAAGCAGGCGCTGACCGATTCGCCCGAGTTCGCAGCGCTCACCCGCAGCCCGCTGATCGGCCGCACCGACGCGGCCAATGCGGTCGCGGCGGCGGCAAAGGCGATGAAGCTCGATTCGCTCACCACCGACTTCCTCGGCGTGCTGGCACAGAACCGGCGCCTCGCCGCGCTGACCGGCATCGTCCGCGACTTCCGCACCCTCGCCGCGCGTCACCGTGGCGAGACGAGCGCCGAAGTCGTTTCGGCGCACCCGCTTTCCCCCGCGCAGGTCAAGGCGCTCACCGCACAGCTGCGTGAGCGCGTCGGCCGCGACGTCAATGTCGACCTGTCGGTCGACCCCTCGCTGCTGGGCGGCCTGGTCGTGAAGATCGGCTCCCAGATGATCGACAGCTCGATCAAGACCCGTTTGAACTCCCTCGCGCATGCGATGAAAGGCTGAAAGCTAGCACCATGGATATCCGCGCCGCAGAAATCTCGAAGGTCATCAAGGACCAGATCGCCAATTTCGGCACCGAGGCAGAGGTCAGCGAGACCGGCCAGGTGCTGAGCGTGGGTGACGGCATCGCGCGCGTCCACGGCCTCGACAACGTCCAGGCAGGCGAAATGGTCGAGTTCGCCAACGGCGTTCAAGGCATGGCGCTCAACCTCGAGGCCGACAATGTCGGCATCGTGATCTTCGGCTCGGACTCGGAGATCAAGGAAGGCGACGTCGTCAAGCGCACCGGTACGATCGTGGACGTTCCGGTCGGCAAGGGCCTGCTCGGCCGCGTGGTCGATGGCCTCGGCAACCCGATCGACGGCAAGGGCCCGATCGTTTCCGACCAGCGCTCGCGCGTCGAGGTGAAGGCGCCCGGCATCATTCCGCGCAAGTCGGTGCACGAGCCGGTCCAGACCGGCCTCAAGGCGATCGACGCGCTCGTCCCCGTCGGCCGCGGCCAGCGCGAGCTGATCATCGGCGACCGCCAGACCGGCAAGTCGGCCGTCGCGATCGACACCTTCATCAACCAGAAGACCGTCAACGCAGGCGATGACGAGGGCAAGAAGCTCTATTGCGTCTATGTCGCCGTGGGCCAGAAGCGCTCGACCGTCGCGCAGCTCGTGCGCACGCTCGAAGAGAATGGCGCGATGGAATATTCGATCGTGGTCGCCGCGACCGCGTCGGACCCCGCCCCGCTTCAGTTCCTTGCGCCGTACACCGGCTGCGCGATGGGCGAGTATTTCCGCGACAACGGCATGCATGCCGTGATCGTCTATGACGATCTCTCGAAGCAGGCCGTCGCCTATCGCCAGATGTCGCTGCTGCTGCGCCGCCCGCCGGGCCGCGAAGCCTATCCGGGCGACGTCTTCTATCTCCACAGCCGCCTGCTGGAGCGCGCCGCGAAGCTCAACGACGCCAACGGCAACGGCTCGCTCACCGCGCTGCCGATCATCGAGACGCAGGCGGGCGACGTGTCGGCCTACATCCCGACCAACGTGATCTCGATCACCGACGGCCAGATCTTCCTCGAGACCGACCTGTTCTTCGCGGGCATCCGCCCGGCGATCAACGTGGGCCTGTCGGTGTCGCGCGTGGGTTCGTCGGCGCAGACCAAGGCGATGAAGAAGGTGTCGGGCTCGATCAAGCTCGAGCTGGCCCAGTATCGCGAAATGGCCGCGTTCGCGCAGTTCGGTTCGGACCTCGACGCTTCGACGCAGAAGCTGCTCAACCGCGGCGCGCGCCTGACCGAGCTGCTCAAGCAGCCCCAGTTCTCGCCGCTGCCGTTCGAGGAGCAGACCGTGTCGATCTTCGCCGGCACCAACGGCTATATCGACAGTGTGCCGGTGCAGGATGTCGTGCGCTACGAGGCGGCGATGCTCGCCGAGATGCGTTCGAAGCATGCCGACATCCTCAAGGATATCCGCGACAGCAAGGATCTGAGCGACGCCACCAAGGGCAAGCTCAAGGACGCGCTGGAAGCGTTCGGCAAGACGTTCGCGTAATTCGCCGTCGCCCCAGCGAACGCTGGGGCATCGTACGGCAGGGGAAACCCTCATGAGATCCCGGCTTTCGCCGGGATGACGTGATAGGAAGAAGATGGCCAGCCTCAAGGCACTCAAGGTCCGCATCGGCTCGGTGAAGTCGACGCAGAAGATCACCAAGGCGATGAAGATGGTCGCCGCCGCCAAGCTGCGCCGCGCGCAGGAAGCGGCCGAGGCCGGGCGTCCCTACGCCCAGCGCCTCGAAGCCGTCGTCGCCTCGCTCGCCAGCAAGGTGAGCATCAGCGAAGCCTCGCCCAAGCTCCTCGCCGGCACCGGCAAGGATCAGGTCCATCTGTTCGTCGTCGCGACGTCGGACAAGGGCCTTGCGGGTGCGTTCAACACCAACATCGCCCGCCTCGCGCGCCGCCGCGCGCAGGAGCTGATCGCCGAGGGCAAGACGGTAAAGTTCTACACCATCGGCAAGAAGGGCCGCGCGGTGCTGAACCGTCTCTTCCCCAAGGACATGGCCCATTCGATCGAGCCGGGTGACCTCGGCAAGCTCGGCTTTGCCGATGCGCGCGGCTATGCCGACGATCTGATCGCCCGTTTCGAGGCCGGCGAGTTCGACGTCGCGCACCTCTTCTACTCCAACTTCAAGTCGGTCCTGACCCAGGAGCCGACCGAGCAGCAGATCATCCCGGTCGCGATTCCCGCAGCGCCTGAGGGCGACGCCGCGGCTTCGGCCGTCACCGAATATGAGCCGGGCGAAGAGGAAATCCTCGCCGACCTGCTCGGCCGCAACGTCGCGATCCAGCTCTACCGCGCGATCCGTGAGAACGCCGCGTCGGAACAGGGCAGCAAGATGACCGCGATGGACAACGCCACGCGCAACGCGGGCGACCTGATCAAGCGTCTGTCGATCCAGTATAACCGCGCGCGTCAGGCGGCGATCACGACCGAGCTGGTCGAGATCATCTCGGGCGCCGAGGCGCTCTAAACCCCATGCGCACCGCCGCCCTTCTCCTACTCGCCGCGGCGTCGCTCGCGGGCTGCAATGCGCAGCCCGGCGGGTCGAACGTCGCTGCGCCGGAGAACGCGTCGGTGGAGAAGCCAGGCACGCTGGCGGACGCCTTCACGGACCCCGCCGCGACCGTCGCGAAGCTCAACCAGTTCGGCTATCGCCTGGGTGAGTACAAGAACGGCCCCAACGGCTTCACCGCGGGCGGCGAGCCGGTGTTCCTCTCTCAGACCGACGCCAAGAACCCGAACCGCGGCACGGTCGAGCTGACCGGCAAGGACGGCGCAGCGATCGATACGATCGTCTTCGCGCTTACCGTGACCGACGATACCAACGCCGGTACGGCGAAGAAGCGGCTGACCGACAATGTCCGCGCCTTCCTGTTCCAGTACGGCGTCAAGGACGAAGGCGCGCTCGACGCCATCGCCAAGGAGCAGGACGCCGATGGCCTGATCGGGAACATCCCGACGGCCATCGCGGTGGAGAAGGTTGAAGCAGCCCCCCGCCGCATCACCGTGACTTTCACGCGCCCGACCGCTACGGCCCCGGCCGAATCGGCGGTGCAGAACACCCAGCAACCCTGATCGAAGCATTCGCCAAGCAAGGACTATAGACCATGGCAACCGCAGCCCCCACCGCAGAGAAGCCCGCACGGAAGCCCCGCGCGGCCAAGCCCAAGGCAGACGCCACCGTCGCCTCGGCACCCGTCGCCGCTGCCGGCACGGGCCGTATCGCGCAGGTGATCGGCGCGGTCGTCGACGTCGCGTTTGACGGCGAACTGCCGGCGATCCTCTCGGCGCTCGAGACCGACAACAACGGCAACCGCCTCGTGCTCGAGGTCGCCCAGCATCTGGGTGAGAACACCGTCCGCACGATCGCGATGGACTCGACCGAAGGTCTGACCCGCGGCCAGGCGGTCACCGCCACCGGCGCGCAGATCCAGGTGCCGGTCGGCCCCGCGACGCTCGGCCGCATCCTCAACGTCGTCGGTGAGCCGATCGACGAGCGCGGCCCGGTCGCCACCGACCTGCGCGCACCGATCCATGCCGAAGCCCCGCTGTTCGTCGACCAGTCGACCGAGAGCGCGATCCTCGTCACCGGCATCAAGGTCATCGACCTGCTCGCACCCTATGCGAAGGGCGGCAAGATCGGCCTGTTCGGCGGCGCCGGCGTCGGCAAGACCGTTCTCATCCAGGAACTGATCAACAACATCGCCAAGGGCCATGGCGGCACCTCGGTCTTCGCGGGCGTCGGTGAGCGTACGCGTGAGGGCAACGACCTGTATCACGAGTTCCTCGACGCCGGCGTTATCGCCAAGGACGCCGACGGCAACGCGATCAGCGAAGGGTCGAAGGTTGCGCTGGTCTATGGCCAGATGAACGAGCCGCCGGGCGCCCGCGCCCGCGTCGCGCTTTCGGGCCTGACCATCGCCGAATATTTCCGCGACGTCGAAGGCCAGGACGTGCTGTTCTTCGTCGACAACATCTTCCGCTTCACCCAGGCGGGCGCGGAAGTGTCGGCACTGCTCGGCCGTATTCCTTCGGCCGTGGGCTATCAGCCGACCCTGTCGACCGACATGGGCGCGCTGCAGGAGCGCATCACCTCGACCAACAAGGGCTCGATCACCTCGGTGCAGGCCGTGTACGTCCCCGCGGACGATCTTACCGACCCGGCGCCCGCGACCTCGTTCGCCCACCTCGACGCGACCACGGTTCTCAACCGTGCGATCTCGGAACTCGGCATCTATCCGGCGGTGGACCCGCTCGATTCGACCAGCCGCGTGCTCGAACCGCGCGTCGTCGGTCAGGATCACTACGACACCGCTCGCGCGGTCCAGTCGATCCTGCAGAAGTACAAGTCGCTTCAGGACATCATCGCCATCCTAGGCATGGACGAGCTGTCGGAAGAGGATAAGCTGACCGTCGCGCGTGCGCGGAAGATCCAGCGTTTCCTGTCGCAGCCGTTCCACGTCGCAGAAGTGTTCACCGGCATCCCCGGCGAGTTCGTGCAGATCGAGGACACGATCAAGTCGTTCAAGGCGGTGGTCGAGGGCGAGTATGATCACCTCCCCGAAGCCGCCTTCTACATGGTCGGTGGCATCGACGGCGTGATCGCCAAGGCCAAGAAGCTGGCCGCCGAAGCCTGATGCGTCAGCGCGCTGCCCGGATTGTCGCGGTATGCACCGCGGCGCTGCTGGCCGGCGCGCCGATCGCCGTGGCGGCGCAGACCGCGCCGCCCGCCAGGCCGCCCGCGGCCGCGCGCGCGCTTCCGGTGCTTGAACTCTCGCTGTTGACCGACTTGGCGGCAGATACCGCCTCACGGCTGTGCCCGGATGTGTTGTCAGGCAAGGCGAAGCTGCCGCCCCCCGGGACTGAAGCCTGGTGGCAGGGCTACAAGCTTACCGACGGGTTATCCAAGGAAGCCATGGACGCGCTCGGCCGGGACGGTATCTCGCTGATCTCCCGGGCCACGCTGGCGCATGGATCGGCCACCGACGGTGACTTCGTCGTTGCACTGGGCGGATCGGCAGGGGAGACCTGTCGCCTGATCGTGTATCGCGCCGTTCCAGCTACCGAACTCGCGGCACGCATCTCGACCGCGATGGCCGCCCCGAAGCACGGTTGGAAGGCACTGCCCGTCTCACATCAACCTGCCGCTGCCGACAAGCTCAGCCTGCTCCTGCGCCGCGACGGCAAGCCGTATCTCGCCAATCTGCTCACGCCAAAGACGCCCGGTCCGGTCGCTCTGGCGATTATCGTCGCCGCGATTCCCCCGCACGTGACGTTGCCCCAAGGATTCTGACATGCCCCTTCATTTCGAACTCGTCACCCCGGAACGTCTGGTCCGCTCTGAGGAAGTCCATATGGTTGTCGTTCCCGGCACCGATGGCGACTTCGGCGTGCTGGAGGGCCATGCGCCCTTCATGTCCACGGTCCGCGACGGCAATCTCGAAATCTACAAGTCCGCCGGCAACCAGAGCCCGGAGATCGTTCGCATCGAAGGCGGCTTCGCCGAAGTGAACGAAAAGGGTCTTACGGTCCTCGCCGAAAAGGCCGGATAACCGCGCGGCGCCCGCACGGATGAAACGACAAAGGCCGCGGGGCGACCCGCGGCCTTTTGCGTCCCGGCCTCGCCTTCACTGGTCCCTGCGATAGCGCCAGCGCATCGCCTTGCTTCCATCGGCGAGCGAGATTTCGGCGGTGAGTTCGTCCCCCTCCAGCCGGTAGCGGATGCGCTGCGGATAATCGTGCGCGGTATTGATGAAGGTGATCCCCTCCCCGCCCGCAACGGCGCGAAACGCCGTGGGCGGCTTGCCGCCGGGCTGCGCCTGATAGACCGCGACACCGCCGTCCATCGTGATCCGCAGATATTCGAACGCGACCGTGCTTTCCCCCTTCACCATCTGTGATACGCCAAGCATCATGCCGCCCGCGGGCGGCTGCCATTGCTCGCAGGTCCGGGTCGGTCCGCCCCCTGCAGTGCACCAGCGCCCTGCCAGCCATTCGGGCAAGCCGCCCGTCGCGGGCGCCGCACCCGGCAGCATCAGCATCAGTCCCAGCGCCTTCCACCTCATCCGCCGTCTCCTCCCTGTGTCATGCCGGTATAGCCGATCGACGCCCCCGCTGGCTTGAACCGATGCGACATGGCAGGTTCGCGAGGTGCATTACGCCGAAACGCCTCCGCCGCCCGAACTCGACGGTCTTGTCGAAGCCGTGTGGACACTCGACATCGGCGCCGACGGCTGGGTCGATCATCAGGCGGTGCCCGATGGCTGTATCGAACTGATCCGCCGCCACTCCGGCCGTTCGTTCTGGCGGACCGATCAGCCGCCATTGTTCGTCACCGGCCTCGCGCTCCGGCCTGCGGTCCTGCGGTTCAGCGGCGACGCGCGCTTCACGGGCATCCGCCTCTGGCCCTGGGCTTGGCACGCGCTCGACGGTGCCCCCTGCAACGACTTCGCGGACGGCTGGCGGGAGATCGCGGAGAGCGACCCGCTGGCGGCGCTGATTGCTGGAGACCCCGATCCGACGCCGCGGCTCATCGCGGCCTTTCGCGGCCGACGCCCGCCTCCTCTCGCCGCGATCCGACAATCGGCGGGCGTGGATGATCTCGCCCGGATCACCGGGCTCTCCACACGCCAGCTTCAACGCATCTGCGCGCGAGAAACCGGCATGGCACCACGCAGCTATCTGCGTCTGCTGCGCTTCCGCACCGCGGTCAGCGGCATCCAGGCTCCCGACGCGGCGCTCGCCGATACCGCCGCGGTCTCCGGCTATGCCGACCAGGCGCATATGACCCGCGAGTTCCAGTCGCTCGGTGGATTACCGCCCGGCCAGGCCAGAATGCGCGCTCGCGGCCCGTTCGTCTGAACGAAACCGCGGCCGATGGTTAGGAACTTGTAAAAGCTTGCGAGCTATCCCCTCCACGTTGGAGCCAGTGGGGATTTGAGCGTGAGCGCATTCGGACGTCGCAGCGGACCAGGGGCAACACCCGCCCGGCCGGCTTTCGGCGTCGCGCGGCCGATGCAGGGCGGCGGAGCGGCACCGCGCCCGCAGGAGCCGCTCGGCGGCGACCAGTTCCCGGCGATCCAGGACGTCCCGCTCCCCGGCGCAAACCAGCGCGACTCGGGGATCACCGATACGACGCCTCAATCCACAACCGACGCGATGCAGCGCCTGGCCGATCGTCAGGCGGCGTCGGGCGAAGCCGGCAGCTCGCGAGTCGAGGGCTTCGAAGCCTCGATCCACCGCATCAAGGAACAGGTGCTTCCGCGCCTGCTCGAGCGCGTCGATCCCGAGGCGGCGGCGACGCTCAACAAGGACGAACTTGCCGAGGAGTTCCGCCCGATCATCGGCGAAGTGCTCGCCGAGCTCAAGCTCACCCTCAACCGCCGCGAGCAGTTCGCGCTGGAAAAGGTGCTGGTCGACGAACTGCTCGGCCTCGGCCCGCTCGAAGAGCTGCTCGCCGACAGCGCGATCAGCGACATCATGGTCAACGGCCCCGAGCAGACCTTCGTCGAGCGCAAGGGCAAGCTCGAGCTCGCCAACATCAATTTCCGCGACGAGGAACATCTGTTCCAGATCGCGCAGCGCATCTGCAACTCGGTCGGCCGCCGCGTCGACCAGACCACCCCGCTCGCCGACGCCCGCCTGAAGGACGGCTCCCGCGTCAACGTGATCGTGCCGCCGCTCAGCCTCAAGGGCACGGCAATCTCGATCCGTAAATTCTCGGACAAGCCGATCACGCTCGACATGATGGCCGGCTTCGGATCGATGTCGACCAAGATGGCGACCGCGCTCAAGATCGCGGGCGCATGCCGCTTCAACATCGTCATCTCGGGCGGTACCGGCTCGGGCAAGACGACGATGCTCAACGCCCTGTCAAAGATGATCGACCCGGGCGAGCGCGTGCTGACGATCGAGGACGCCGCCGAGCTTCGGCTCCAACAGCCGCACTGGCTCCCGCTCGAAACCCGCCCTCCCAATCTCGAAGGTCAGGGCGAAATCACCATTCGCGACCTCGTCAAGAACGCCCTGCGTATGCGTCCCGACCGCATCATCCTCGGCGAAATTCGCGGAAGCGAGTGTTTCGACCTCCTGTCCGCGATGAACACCGGCCATGACGGCTCGATGTGTACGCTCCACTCCAACAGCCCGCGCGAGTGCCTGGGCCGTATGGAGAACATGGTGATGATGGGCGACATCAAAATCCCGAAGGAGGCGATCAGCCGCCAGATCGCGGATTCGGTCGATCTCATCGTCCAGGTGAAGCGCCTGCGCGACGGTAGCCGCCGCGTGACCAACATCACCGAGGTGATCGGGATGGAAGGCCCGGTGATCGTGACCCAGGAGCTGTTCAAGTTCGAGTATCTGGACGAGAGCGCCGACGGCAAGATCATCGGCGAGTATCGTTCGATGGGCCTGCGTCCCTATACGCTCGAAAAGGCGCGCTCGTTCGGCTTCGATCACGCGTTGCTTGAGGCGTGTCTCTGACACGTGTCGCCGAGCGTTTGCAAACGGGACATTAACCACGCCCGCAACTGCTGGCACCCGATCCGTGGCGGAATATCATTCCGTGGATGGATGTCCGTGCAGCCATGACCTTCACGCTAGCCCTGCTTGCGTTGCTTGCGCCGGCGTCGAACGTACGGGCCGCCCCGCCCGTGTCGCATCTCACCACCGATACCGAGGCGCGCTGGGTGCCGTTCGAGCTGACAGCGGGCAACCAGATCCGCTTCCGCACCCTGCTCAATGGCCGCTGGGTCGATGCCATCCTCGATACCGGGGTCAGCGACACCGCGGTCTCGGCACGCTTTGCCCGTACGGCGAGCATGAAGCCGCTGGTCGCCGGACATGCCGATGCGATCGGGGGCAGCGTGGCGCTGAGCTGGGGTGCAATCGAGCGGATCGAGGTCGGCGGCCTCGTCCGGACCGGCGGCCGTATCGCGATCATCGACACTGATCCCCGCGTGACGGGCCCTGCCCCGGTCGATCTCTTCATCGGCGCCGATCTGCTCGCCGCGCACGCGCTTGAGATCGATTACGATACGCAGCGCTTCCGCCTGCTGCCCTCCGGCCGGATGCCGTTTCGAGGAACCACGGCGCCGCTGCGCCTGGCCGGCGCCGCCGGTCTCTATCTCAGCGAGATCGATCTCGGCGGACGCCGGCACCGTCCCATGATCGTCGATACCGGCGACGGGAGCATGGTGACGCTCACCCGCACGGCATGGCGTGGAATCGAGCACGCCGGCGGTCGCGTCACCACAGCGATCGCATGGGGGCTCGGCGGGCAGATCGAGAGCGAGGTCACGATCGTTTCCGCGCTGCGCATCGCGGCGCTTCCTGCAAGCGAGGTCGAACTGCGGATCGAGCCCGACTCGGGATTTTCGGCACGCAAGGGCGCGGCAGGCAGGCTGGGCGGCGGCTTGCTGCGGCGGCACCGGGTCCTGCTCGATCCCGGCGCAGGCCGCATGGTCCTCGCCCCCGCCGCACGAAACGACTGGCCGGTCACCCGTTCGACCAGCGGCCTGATGCTCGGCCAGCGTGGCGACCGGCTTCGAGTCCTTCATGTCATGCGCGGAAGCCCCGCCGCCGCCGATTGGCAGGCCGGAATGGAAATCTGTGCGATCGACGGCACACCGATCCCAGCTGCCTACGCGACCAGCCCGCTCGCAAGCTGGTCCACCGGCACGCCCGGTCGGACCGTGCGGCTGCAACGATGCGACGGAACCGAACGCAGCCTTACCCTCGCGCGCTTCTACTAGCCCTTGATGGCCAGCGCAGCGGTCACCACCGCACCCAGCACCGCCAGGATCTGAATCAGCGTCCACGGCATCCAGCCGACCCGATCGAGATCGCTCCGCTTGGAGCGCCGCCAGTCCGCGAGACCGCTCCCCGCAGCCAATGCGGCAAACGCTCCCGCAACAATCCATAACGGCGCCAATAACGACCCTTGCATCGCTGCCCGCTCCACTGCACCAAGCGATCCATATCAGAGAGGAGCCTCCAATGCGCAACGCCCTGAGTTTCGCCGCCATCACTGCCACCGCCCTTGTCAGCGCTGCCGCGATCGGCGCGCCGCAGATGGGAAGCGTCAGCAAGGAATTGAAGGCGGCGGTCGCCGCGCCCACGCGTACCCCGGCCAACACCGTGCGCGACAAATACCGGCACCCGGCTGAAACGCTCGCCTTTTTCGGCGTGAAGCCGACCGATACGGTCGTCGAGCTGTGGCCCGGCGGCGGCTGGTACACCGAGATCCTCGCGCCCTATGTCCTCAATGGCGGCGGCGTCTATTACGCCGCTTCTCTCGAGAAGCTCTCGGGCGGCACCAAGCGGATGATGACCGCGAAGCCGGAGCTCTACGGCAAGATCAGGACCGCGCATTTTCCGGTGTTCGACGCCGCCGACGTCAAGGTGCCCGACAACAGCGTCGATGTCGTGCTCACCTTCCGCAACGTCCATAACTGGCGCATGGGCTATCAGCGCGACGACAAGCAGGACTATGCCGCCGCGGCATTCAAGCAGATCTTCGCGATGCTCAAGCCCGGCGGCACGCTCGGCATCGTCGATCATCGCCTGCCCGAGGGCGCGGACGCCGAGCGCGAACGCACCAGCGGCTATATCAAGACCTCGACGATCAAGACGCTCGCCGCAGCGGCCGGCTTCCGCCTCGCGGGCGAATCGCAGGTCAACGCCAACCCCAAGGACACGGCCGACTGGGAAAAGGGCGTCTGGACGCTCCCGCCCAGCTACGCGCTCAAGGATATCGACCGCGCCAAGTATGAGGCGATCGGCGAGAGTGACCGGATGACGCTGAAGTTCGTCAAGCCCGGCAAGTGACCGGCCCGGCGGGCCGGCACCTGCCGGTCCGCCTCAGGCCCGCCCGCTTCATTGGCCCTTGTGTACCACCCCGGCGCGCATCACGAAGCCGACTGATTTCAGCACCTTCACGTCGCTCAGCGGATCGCCGCTCACAGCGATGATGTCGGCGCTCTTGCCCGGCTCGATGCTGCCGACTTCCTTGGCCAGGCCGAGCAGATCGGCAGCATTGACCGTCGCGGCCTGGATCGCCTGCATCGGCGTCATGCCGTGCTTGACCAGCAGTTCGAACTCGTCGGCGTTGCGGCCATGCTTCGATACGCCGGCATCGGTGCCGAACGCGACCTTCACCCCCGCCGGTACTGCCTTTTCCAGCGCCTTGCCGGTGATGCCGATGCGCCAGTCAATCTTGGCGCGCACCTCCGGCGGATAGGCATTGGGGTCCTTCGCGATCCGCTCAAGATAGCCGTTCACGGTCGACAGCGTCGGCACGTAATATGCGCCGGTCTTCTTGAACAGCGCGATGCTTTCATCGTCGATCAGGGTGCCGTGCTCGATCGAATCCACCCCGGCGCGCAGCGCCACCGCGATCCCGTCCGCGCCATGCGCGTGCGCCGCAACCTTGCGACCGTAGAGACGCGCCGTCTCGACGATCGCCCTCGCTTCCTCGTCGAACATCTGTTTGCCGAGACCCGCGCCGATCCGGCTGTTGACCCCGCCAGTGGTAGCGATCTTGATCACGTCGGCGCCGCGGCCGATCTGCAGGCGCGTCGCCTTGCGGCACTCGTCCGCGCCGTCGCACAAATTTGCCGCGCCAACCGCTTCGTGCAGTTCCTCGACGATGCCGAGCCGGTGATCGCCATGTCCCGAGGTGGTGGAGATGCCCATGCCGGCATCAACGATCCGTGGACCGCTCACCCAGCCGCGTGCGATCGCGTCGCGCAGCGCCAGCGTCGCGCCCTCATCGCCCAGGTTCCGCACCGTGGTGAAGCCCGCCATCAGCGTCTTCTGCGCGTTCCACAGCGCTTCATAGGCGCCCATCTGCTTGCTCTCGGTAAACCCGGCCAGCAGTCCTTCCTGCCCGGCGCGGTCGGAACTTAGATGAACATGGCTGTCGATCAGCCCGGGCAGTACTGTCCGGTCCTTGAGATCGATCACCGGCGCTTCGCCCAGCGGCGTGACATGCCCGTCATAGACGCCGACGATTTTGCCGCCCTTCACAGCGATCGTGCTCGCGCCGCGCGGGGCCTGCCCGGGCCGGTCGATCAGCTTGCCGGCGTGGATGTACCGGTCCACTTGTGCGCTTTGCGCATGCGCGGCACCCGCGAGCAGCATCGCCGCAGTGAAAGCAGCCAACGTCTTCATAAGCCTCCCCGTTTCGTTTCCGGGGAGCCTATGAGCCTCAGCCGAGCTTGTCGATCTTGTCTTGAAGCGAGGCGAGCTGCGCCTTCAACGCCGCGATCTCGTCGTCCTTGCTCCTCTCCGGTGCGGGAGCGGTGGCGCCGGGTGCGCCCGGCTTGAACGCTTCGGCCGCAGCCTCGAACATCGCCATGTTGCGCTTGGCGATCTCGGCGAACGGCGAATTGGCGAACGCCCCCTCGACCGCCGACTTGAACTGCGCCTGGTTGCGGCGGAAGCTGTCCATCGACGCCTCAAGGTAGCCCGGCACAACCGCCTGCATCGAATCGCCATAGAGCGCGATCAGCTGGCGCAGGAAGTTCACCGGCAGCAGCGTCTGGCCGCGCGCTTCCTCTTCCATGATGATCTGCGTCAGGACATTGTGGGTGATGTCTTCCTCGGTCTTGGCATCGACGACCTTGAAGTCGCGGCCCTCGCGCGTCATCGCAGCGAGATGATCGAGGGTGATGTAGGACGATGTTTCGGTATTGTAGAGGCGCCGGTTCGCATACTTCTTGATGATGACCGGGCCGTCGGTGTTCGCCGTTTTTTTCATCTTGACCCCCACGGGTGTTTGATATGGTCCTAACACCCTTTGATACTGCACCGCAACACGGGCCGCGCCCATTGCCTCTCTTTCTGGGACTGCTGCGCAGCGAAACCGCAGCATCACCCGAACGCCGCGCCGCCGCGCTCGCCGGGCTCGCCGCCTATCAGGCCGCACGCCGCCCCCGTCCCCGCAGCTCGATGCCCGTGGTGGCGCGCGCCGGACGCGCGGTGCTGCGCGACTATGGCGGAAGCGGCGCGCCCGTGGTGTTCGTCCCCTCGCTGATCAACCCGCCGCTGATCCTCGACATGCCGTATCGCCGCTCGCTGCTGCGCTGGCTGTCCCGCCATGGCGCCCGCCCCCTGCTTATCGACTGGGGAACCCCATCGCCGCAGGATCGCGCGCAGGATGTGGCGCAGCATGTCGAAGCGATGTTGATTCCGCTGCTCCGCAGCATCGGCGAACCCGCCGCGCTCGTCGGTTATTGCCTGGGCGGGACGATGGCGATGGCGGCTGCCGCCGTGGCGCCGGTCCGCGGACTGGCGCTGATCGCCGCGCCCTGGCGATTTTCCGGCTTCGGCGCAGAAGCGATCGCGCGAATCGAGACGCTGTGGGACGGTGCGCGTGAAACCTGCGATCGGCTCGGCCTCGTCCCGATGGAAGTTCTTCAGACGGGTTTCTGGCAGCTCGACCCCGCGCGCACCATCATCAAGTACGAACGCTTCGGCCGTCTCGATCCCGATAGCGCCGCAGCGAAATCCTTCGTCGCGATGGAAGACTGGGCGAATGCCGGCGCGCCGCTCACCTTCGCCGCCGGCCGACAGATCTTCGACGACCTGTTCACCGCAGACCTGCCTGGAAGCGGCCGCTGGCGCGTTGCGGGCGCGACGGCCGCGCCGGCGTCCCTGCCCTGCCCCACCGTCGAGTTCGTGTCGCTTACCGACCGTATCGTCCCTCACACCAGCGCTGCAGGCTTCACCGACCGGCGCGAACTGCGGCTGGGCCATGTCGGGATGATGGTCGGCTCTTCGGCGAAGGATGCGCTGTGGCGCCCATTGGCGGAGTGGCTCGCGGCGCTTAGATAGCCTCCAAACCCATCAGGAGTCGCACGCAATGACCGAAGTCGTGATCACCGCCGCCAAGCGCACCCCCGTCGGCAGCTTCCTCGGCGCTTTCGCCAGCACGCCGGCGCACGAACTGGGCCGCATCGCCATCGAGGCTGCTCTGGAGCAGGCCGAGGTCAAGGGCGAGGAAGTCTCGGAAGTGATCCTCGGTCAGGTGCTCACCGCCGCGCAGGGCCAGAACCCGGCGCGCCAGGCGTCGATGGCCGCGGGCGTGCCCAAGGAAGTTCCGGCCTGGGGCCTCAACCAGGTGTGCGGATCGGGCCTGCGCGCGGTCGCGCTCGCGGCACAGGCGGTTCAGACCGGCGACGCCACCATCGTCGTCGCGGGCGGGCAGGAATCGATGTCGCTCGCCGCCCATGCCCAATCGCTGCGCGCCGGCGCCAAGATGGGTGACGTCGGCCTGATCGATACGATGATCAAGGATGGCCTGACCGATGTGTTCAACGGCTATCACATGGGCATCACCGCCGAGAATCTCGCCGAACAATATCAGGTGACCCGCGGCGAGCAGGACGAGTTCGCCGTCCGCTCGCAGAACCTCGCCGAGGCCGCCCGCAGCGAAGGCCGTTTCAAGGACGAGATCGCTCCGGTCACGATCAAGGGCCGCAAGGGCGACACCGTCGTCGACCAGGATGAATACATCCGCGCCGGCGCGACGCTCGATAGCGTCGCAGGCCTGCGGCCCGCCTTCAAGAAGGACGGTACCGTTACCGCGGGCAACGCCTCGGGCCTCAACGATGGCGCCGCGGCGCTGGTGGTGATGAGCCGCGAGGAGGCCGACAAGCGCGGCGCCACGGTTCTCGCCACGATCAAGAGCTGGGCGACCGCGGGGGTCGATCCCTCGATCATGGGCATCGGTCCGGTCCCGGCATCGAAAAAGGCGCTGGAAAAGGCAGGCTGGACCGTCGCCGATCTCGACCTGATCGAGGCGAATGAGGCATTCGCCGCACAGGCGCTGTCGGTGGGCAAGGAACTGGGCTTCGACCCGAACAAGGTCAACGTCAATGGCGGCGCGATCGCGATCGGCCATCCGATCGGCGCGAGCGGCGCGCGCGTGCTGACCACGCTGCTCTATGAGATGCAGCGCCGCGACGCGAAGAAGGGACTCGCGACTCTGTGCATCGGCGGCGGCATGGGAATCGCCATGTGCGTGGAGCGGTGATGCCCTTCCTCGCCGTGTAGCAAATGGAAAGCTGCACCGTCATATCGTAATCGAAAATGTCACCCGTTTTCGCGCAGTGCGCTGAAATGTGACTTTGTTGCAACAACGGACTCGCGAAGTGGCGGAACCCGGCCTGTTTAGCTTGCCACAGGGTGAACAGGAGGTTTCAATAGTGACATTCCGGTAACTAGGGCCGGGCGATTCATAGGGGCAGTAAATGAAACTCAGCCGCTTTTTGACGGCGACAGCGCTCGCCAGCGCTGTTTTCGCGTTTCCGCATGCGGCGGTAGCGCAGGACATTCCGGCGACCACGGGAGCCGACGAAACCGCTTCCGCCGAGGCTGAGACCGACTCCGACGTCATCGTCACCGGCTCGCGTATCCGTCGCCCAAACGACGTATCGCCGCTTCCGGTAACCACCGTCAGCAACGAAGAGATCTTCCAGTCGGGCCGTATCTCGGTCGGCGACGTGCTGAACGATCTGCCTCAGCTGCGCAGCTCGTTGGGTTCGCAGAATTCGACCTCGGGCCTCGGTACGCGCGGCGTCAACTTCCTCGACCTGCGTGGCCTCGGCCGTGCGCGAACGCTGGTGCTGGTCAACGGCCGCCGCCAGGTGTCGGCTGACATCATCAACAACGGCAACGCCGTCGACATCAACACGATGCCGACCGACCTGATCGAACGTATCGACATCGTGACCGGCGGTAACTCGTCGATCTACGGTTCGGACGCGATCGCGGGCGTCGTGAACTTCATCCTGAAGGACAATTACGAAGGCCTCGAGCTGCACGGCCAGACCGGCATCAGCGATTATGGCGACGCGGGCAACCAGTATGTCTCGCTCGTCGCGGGCAAGAACTTCGCTGACGGGCGCGGCAACATCTCGATCAACGCCGAGTTCGCGCACCAGAGCGACTATTACGCTTCCGGCCGCCGGAACCTGCGCCAGAACGACACGTTCATCGTCGTCGACACCGACTCCGGCGCCAGCTTCGACGACGTCAAGGACCGCGTCTACTATCAGGACGTCCGCAGCGCGACCATCTCGCTCGGCGGCCAGCTCGGCTTCCGCTACAACAACACGCCAGGCGCGCCTTGCGGCGTCGATGCCGTCGGCTCGGCCTTCACCTGCGCGTTCCTGTTCCAGCCGAACGGCAGCCTGACCAACCAGACCGGCCTCCGCGTCGGCCTGGGTCCGAACGGCAACTTCGTCGGCGGCAACGGCACCAGCAGCCGTGAAGGCCAGCTGGTGGCGCTCTCGCCGGACGTGAAACGCTATGTCGTCAACGTGCTCGGCCACTTCGAAGTTACCCCGAGCTTCGTCCCGTTCATCGAAGCCAAGTATGCCCGCACCGAAGCATTCGGTTCGCAGAGCGGCCCGTTCTTCTCGCAGGGTCAGACCCTTGCGGACGGCATCCTGGTCGCTGGCCTCAACGATCGCTCCTATGCCTCGGGCACCGGCGGCGCCTCGGGCGGCGTGGTCAATCGCGAAGCGATCCGCCTCGACAACCCGTATCTGTCGGCTGCGGCACGCTCCACGATCACCGCGCAGTTGAACGCGGCGATCAACTCCGGCGTCAACCCGAACACCGGCACCCTGTACGTTCCCGCTCGGACCGCGTCGCAGACCGACGCGCAGTATGCGGCGGTCGTTGCAGCAGGTCAGGCCAACCAGGCGCGTTCGCTCGCTCAGGTCGCGGCCGGTACCTACCGCTTCTCGCTGCGTCGCAACTATCTCGACCTGGGTGCTCGCGATGAGCGCATCACGCGCGAGACCTTCCGTGCAGTTCTCGGTGTTCGCGGCGATATCGGCAGCGATTTCAACTATGAAATCTCGGCCAACTATGGCGAGCACAAAGAAAACAACGTCATCACCGGCAACATCAATCGGCAGCGCTTCCTGCTGGCGATGGACACGACCACCAACGGCGCAGGGCAGATCGTCTGCCGCTCGCAGCTGGACGCGGCCTATGCCGGTTCGGACCGTGGCGGCAATCCGGCACAGCTGGCCGCAGACGTCGCAGCCTGCGTTCCGCTCAACCCGTTCGGCGAAGGCAACATCAGCGATGCGGCCAAGGCCTATCTGACGATGCCGACCCTCGCGGAAGGCAAGGCGACCCAGTTCGTCGTCAGCGGCTTCCTCTCGGGCAACCTCGGCTCGCTGTTCTCGCTGCCGGGCGGCCCGATCGGCTTCTCGATCGGTGGTGAATATCGCCGTGAGACGCTGTCCTACGACCTCGACGAGAAGACCCAGGCGGGCTACGCGTTCTACAACGCCATTCCGTCGTTCACGTCGCCGGCGTTCGAAGTGAAGGAAGCCTTCGCGGAAATCTCGATCCCGCTGGTCAAGGACGTGTTCCTGCTCAAGGAACTGACCCTGAACGCCTCGGGCCGCGTCGCAGACTATAAGGGCGGCGCTGGCACGGTCTACGCGTACAGCGGCTCGGCCAGCTGGCGTCCGGTCAACGACCTGCTGCTGCGTGGTTCGTACTCGCGCTCGGTTCGCGCGCCGTACCTGGGCGACGTCTACTCGCTGCCGGGCCAGAACTTCACGCCGGCTCCAGCCGATCCGTGCTCGGCTCGCAACATCAACACCGGCTCGGCGACGCGTGCGGCCAACTGTGCGGCCGCTGGCCGTCCGGCGGGTTATGACTTCGTCTACACCTCGTCGCTGGAAATCGTCAGTGGCGGCAACCTCGACCTGAAGGCTGAGAAGTCGAAGTCACTGACCCTGGGTGGTGTGTTCCAGCCGTCGTTCGTGCCGGGTCTCTCGGTGTCGGTCGACTACTACAGCATCACCGTTGACGACGTGATCACCTCGCCGACGGTTCAGTCGGCACTCAACGCCTGCTACGATGCGCCGGATCTGAACAACCAGTTCTGCGCACTGTTCAAGCGTGCCGGTGCTGGTGGCGGCCCGCGTGGCGAGCAGGAGTTCCGCATCTTGGAAGGCAGCTACCAAGACGCTCCGCGTAACTATGCCCGGTTCAAGGCCCGTGGCATCGATACGCAGATCGCGTACAATAAGCGCTTCGACTGGGGTCTGCTGAGCATGAAGGGGGTCTGGACCCACGTCATTCAGCGCGACAACTTCACCGATCCGGCGCGTCCGAACTTCAAGAACGTCCTGACGGGCGAGCTTGGCGATCCTTCGGATCAGTTCAACATCTCGACCGACATCAAGATCGGCAAGGTCACCTTCGGCCACTCGATCCGCTGGATCGACAAGATGTACCTGAACACGTTCGAGGACTATAACGGCGTCAACGGCGAACCCCCGCAGAACCCGGATTATGCGACGCTGGTTCAGTACCCGGTGGTCGCCTATCACGATCTGCGTCTCGGCGTGGAAGTAAACGACAAGTTCGAAGCGAACTTCGGCGTCAATAACGTCACCGACAAGAACCCGCCGTACGGTCTGACCGGTGTCGGCGCCGGCTCGGGCATCTACGACAACCGCGGCCGCTTCTTCTACGTGGGCGCCACCGCCAAGTTCTGATCGCTTCGCGATCGAACGATCTGGGGCCGGAGAGTAATCTCCGGCCCCTTTTTCTTGCGCACCGTTTCAGCTATCCCAGTTGCATGACGTTCAACATAGCCGATGCCCTCAACTACGCCGAAGCGGGCCGGACCGATCAGGCGCTGGCGATGCTGGAAGCCGCTGCGGAGCACGGAAATGTCGATGCATTGATGCAATTGGCCGTGTGGTCGCTGACCGGGCACCTTGTGCCGCAAGATCATCAACGCGCACGCGCGCTGCTCAGACGCGCAGTTTCCATCGGTCATGTCGATGGTGCGATGATGGAAATCGCCCTCACCGCCAACGGCACGGGCAATGAGGCCGACTGGCCGGAGGCACGTCGCTTGCTCGCTGAAGCTGCTGCGAATGACTATGTCGCCGCGGCACATAAAACGCTTCTTGACCGCATGGCGCTGGAACCCGACGGAAGTCCAGCGACGGTTGTCGAATCCCGCTTGCTACATGCCGACCCGCGCGTGGTTTATTTGCCAGACTTCCTCACGCCTGACGAATGCGCGCATATCGCGATGGTAGGCGGCCAACTGCTCGAGCCGGCCCGCGTAATCGACCCTGCGACCGGCCGGTGGGCGCGTCATTCCATACGCACCTCGGACAATGCTGCGATCGGTCCAGCACGTGAGGATCTGGTAGTTCGGGCAATCAATCTCCGCATAGCAGCCGCAAGCGGAACCGATGTTACGCAGGGCGAACCGCTGACCATCCTTCGCTACCAGCCCGGACAGGAGTATCGTCCCCATCTCGATACGATTGCCGGGGCAGCGAACCAGCGAATACGCACCGTCCTCATTTACTTGAATGGCGGGTTCCGAGGCGGCGAGACCAGCTTTCCGCTCCTGAACCTAACTGTGATCCCACGTGGCGGCGACGCGTTGATGTTCGATACGCTGCTTCCCGACGGGGTGCCGAACCCGCGCGCGCAGCACGCAGGCACACCGGTGATAGAGGGTGTCAAGTGGCTAGCAACCCGATGGATCCGGACCGCTCCGATCGACCCTTGGTCGCTGTCCGCGCACTAGCGGCACGCCACGAGCTACCCCAGCCGTGTACGGCTATCGCGCGCTGGTCTTCACGCGCTGATAGGGCACGAAATCGCCCAGCAGCACGAAGCCGCTCCACATCCGTGAGCTGCGGTCGATCAGATCGACCTTGTCGACGTTGCACAGCTGACTGCCATAGAGCTTGGTCAGCAGGATATCGTCGTCGTCCAGTTGATCGGCACCCGAACGCGGGCGGTTCACATAGAGCTTCGATCCGCTGCGATAGACGATCGCCGTACCATCGACGATGGTGCTGTTGTCCATAGCATGCGTCGGCAGGCACTTGACCGGCTTGCCGGCCACACGGCCTTCGAGCATCTTGGCCAGCTCCGCTTCACCCTTGGCATTGACCTTGTCGTCCGCCATTGCGGCGCCAGGCAGCGCAAACAGCGCCAACGCAGCGGCTGCAAACAACTTACGCATCGGGTTTCTCCAATCGATATCTGTATCAGGTTACTTGCTAGCGCTAACTTCTTTACGCGTTCACAGCTTTCGCTGCGCTGAACCGAAGCTTTCGTTGCGATGAACCGATACAGATCAATACCACATGCGATCGTAGCGTGCACCAAGTGCCGTCAGCAGCTCATATTGCGACATGCCTGAAAGCACTGCGGCTTCAGGCAGCGCATAGTCGATCGCGACCCAATCCCCCTCGGCAAGGTCGGGCACGGCGCTGGCATCGATCGCGGTGAGATCCATCGAGACCCGCCCGATTACCGGCATCCGGATGCCGCTCGCGATCGCGCTTCCCTTGTCCGAAAAGCAGCGCAGATAGCCGTCGGCATAGCCAAGGTTGAGGATCGCCACCTCGGTATCGGCGGCGGCGGTCCAGGTCGCGTTATAGCCGACGCTCTGCCCCGCGGCCACGCGCCGCCGCTGCAGCACCTGCACCTCGGGCGTCACCACCTGGCGGATGCGCCCGGCAAAGGCCCGGGCCGGAATCCCGCCGTAGAGCGCGATCCCCGGCCGGGTCAGATCGAACGCATAGCCCTGGCCCAGTCCGATCCCGGCCGAGTTGGCCAGGCTCATCCGCCGCGCGCCCGATTTCCCGGCGAGCGCCGCAAAGCGATCGCGCTGAAGCCGGTTGAGCGGAACATCCTCATCCGCGCTGGCGAGGTGGCTCATCAGCGTTTCGACCTCGAGCCCGTCGAGCAGTCCGGTACTCACATCCTCCGGAGCGATGCCAAGCCGGTTCATGCCGGTATCGACCATCACGTCGCACGCCCTGCCCCCGGCATCGCGCCAGCGCTGCACCTGCTGCACCGTGTTGAGCACCGGCCGGATCGTCGCGGCGCCCACGGCCACGGGGAGATCCTCCTCGCGCAGTCCATGGAGCACCGATACCGATACGCCCAGATCGGCCAGCCCGGCCGCCTCGCCCCAGGTCGCCACGAAGAAATCGCGACACCCCGCCCCGGCGAGTCGCTGCACGACCTCGCGCGCGCCGAGACCATAGCCATTGGCCTTGACCGCTGCACCGCACGCTGCGCCACCGCTCATCGCGGCGAGCGTCCGCCAGTTGGAGACCAGGGCGTCGCCGTCTAGGCGCAGGCGGAGGGGCGAAATGATCATGCCGCCCGGTTAGGCGTCCGCGCTTGCCGTCGCAACGGCCAGCGCGCGTTCGCTCTAGCCTTCCTTGTACAGATCGTCTTCCCTCAGGAAGAACAAAGTCACCAGCAGCGCCATCGCGACGACGATCCATGTGTACCACAGCCCCGAATAGGCATTGCCGCTCTTCGCAACCATATACTGGCTGATCAGCGGCAGGAATCCGCCGAAATAGCCGGTGCCGATATGATAGGGGATCGACATCGAGCTGTAGCGGATGCGCGGCGGGAACAATTCGGTCAGCAACGCCGCGACCGGGCCATAGGTCGCCCCGGACAGCGCCGCGAGCGCAACGATGGCGATCAGGATCAGCACGATATTGCCCGTGCTCGGCACCACCCGGTCGAGATTGTAGCCGGCCTCCGTCAGCGCCTTGTCGATATCCGCGGTCTCGGTCGAGATCACCGGCACACCGTTCACCGACACCGCGGCCGATGGGGTCACTTCCTTGGTATAGGGCACGCCCTTCTTCGACAGATAGTCGAGCAATTGCCCGCAAGTATCGGCCTGCTTGCCCGCAAAGGGATCATAGGCGCACTGCGGGCCGGAGACGATCACTGGCGCGTTGCGCGCCGCGTCCGACAGCGCCGGGTTGGCGGCATGTCCCATCGCCCAGAAGATCGGGAACAGCAGCAGCAGCGTGAAGCCATAGCCGATGACGATCGGCTTCTTGCGCCCGATCCGGTCGGAAAGCTTGCCGAACAGGATGAACCAGAACAGCCCGGCCGCAGCACCTCCGGCCGCGAGCAACTGTGCCGCCACCGGTTCGACCCGCATCGTCCCCTGCAGGAACGACAGGACCGAGAAGGTCGCAGTGTACCAGATCACTGTCAGGCCCGCAGCAATGCCGAACAGCGCGACGAACAGCCGCCTCAGGTTCCCGGGATAGGTGAAGCTCTCCTTGAGCGGATTGCGCGCGACCTCGCCCGCTTCCTTCATCGCCTTGAACACCGGGCTCTCGCTGAGCTTCACGCGCATCCACAACGAGATGGCGAGCAGCGCGATTGAGAAGATGAAGGGCAGGCGCCAGCCCCAGTCGTCGAAGCTTGCCTGCGGCATGGTGAAGCGGGTGATCAGCACCACAGCAAGGCTGAGGATGAAGCCCGCCGACACGCTCGCCTGGATGAAGCTGGTATGATAGCCGGCTTGCCCCGTGGGCGAATGCTCGGAGACATAGATCGCCGCGCCGCCATATTCGCCGCCCAGCGCCAGCCCCTGAAGGATGCGCAGCCCGATGACGATCGCGGGCGCCGCAGCCCCGATCGAGGCGTAGGAGGGTACGAAGCCGACCCCGGCGGTGGCGACGCCCATCAGCGTGATGGTGACGAGGAAGGTATATTTGCGCCCGAGCTTGTCACCCAGATAGCCGAACAGCACCGCCCCCAAGGGCCGGAAACCGAACCCTACGGCAAACCCGGCCCAGGCGTACAGCGTCTCGAGCACCGGATTGCCGGTGGCGAAGAAGGTTCGGCCGATGACTCCCGACGCGGCGAGCGTGCCGTAGATGAAGAAATCATACCATTCGAACACCGTGCCGAGCGACGAAGCGGTCACGACCTGCCGCATCTCGCTCTTGCTCGGCTCATGCTCCGGCCGGATATCCTCCACCGTCGTCGCCATTCATTATCCCCCAACCCCGTTTCGGGTAAGGGTTTAGCGGGTTGGCGCGACCCGGCAAGAGGCCACCCCTTCCGGCCCGCGCGCTTAGCCGGTAGGGGGAGGCAATGCTCCGTCTCTCCGGCCTCTCCCTTCCCCTCGATCACCCTTCCGACGCGATTGCGCCCGCGATCTGCCAGCGGCTCGGGATCGAAGCCGGCGACCTGCTTTCCTGGACGTTGTTCAAGCGCGGCAACGATGCGCGCCGCCGCAACGCGATCCAGCTCGTCTACACGCTCGACATCGCGCTCAGGAACGAGACGGAAGTGCTTGAGCGCCTTGCAGGCGACAAGGACGTCCGCCCCACGCCCGACATGGTCTATCGCCCGCCCGTCACCGCGCCGGAGGGCTGGTCGGGCAAGCGGCCGGTGGTAATCGGCGCGGGGCCGTGCGGCCTGTTCGCGGGCCTGATCCTTGCCCAGATGGGGTTCAGGCCGATCATCCTCGACCGCGGCAAGGTCGTCCGCCAGCGCACCAAGGATACCTGGGGCCTCTGGCGCCAGGCCAAGCTCAACCCCGACAGCAACGTCCAGTTCGGCGAGGGGGGCGCGGGCACCTTCTCCGACGGCAAGCTCTATTGCCGGGTCAAGGACCCGCGCTTCCTCGGCCGCAAGGTGCTTGAAGAGTTCGTGAAGGCGGGCGCGCCCGACGACATCTTGTGGGAGGCGCATCCGCATATCGGCACCTTCCGCCTCGTCACCATGGTCGAAAGCATGCGCGCCACGATCGAGGCGCTGGGCGGCGAATATCGCTGGGAAACCCGCGTCGATGATCTTGAGCTGGAACGCCTCCCCGACGGCAATCAGCGGCTGCGCGGCCTGCACCTGCACGACGGCAGCATCCTCGAGGCCGATCAGGTCGTGATGGCGGTCGGTCACAGCGCTCGCCCGACTTTCGAGATGCTCCACCGCCGCGGCGTGCATCTCGAAGCCAAGCCCTTCTCGATCGGCGTGCGGATCGAGCATCCGCAAAGCTGGGTCGATCAGGCGCGCTACGGCAAGTGCGCGGGCCATCCAGACCTTGGCGCCGCCGCCTACAGCCTCGCCCACCACGCCTCGAACGGGCGGACCGTCTACAGCTTCTGCATGTGCCCGGGCGGGCGCGTCGTCGCGGCGACCAGCGAGGAAGGCCGCGTCGTCACCAACGGCATGAGCCAGTATTCGCGCGCCGAGTTCAACGCAAATTCGGGCCTCGTCGTCGGCATCGATCCCGCGCGCGACTATCCCGACGGCCCGCTCGCCGGGATCGAACTGCAGCGGCATTGGGAGAGCCTCGCTTTCGAGGCCGGCGGCGGCAACTACCATGCGCCCGGCCAGCGCGTCGGCGACTTCCTCGCCGCGCGCGCCTCGACCGAACTCGGCGAAGTCACACCGAGCTACAAGCCCGGCGTGACGATGACCGATCTGTCGCGCTGCCTGCCTGGTTTCGCGGTCGATGCGATCCGGGAGGCGCTGCCGGTGTTCGGCCGCCAGATTGCCCGCTATGACCATCCCGACGCGGTGATGACCGGGGTCGAGACGCGCACCTCCTCGCCCGTCCGCATCACCCGCGGCAAGGACTTCCAGAGCCTCAATGTCGAGCGCCTCTTCCCTGCCGGCGAAGGCGCTGGCTATGCCGGCGGCATCCTGTCGGCCGCGATCGACGGCATCAAGATCGCCGAGGCGGTGGCGGCAAGTATAAGTACCAATAAATGACCTCAGCACGCTTTATTGGCTCGGTTGTCATAACCAATTTAACGATCTAGCCATAACCGAAACGATTCGCCTAAAGCGCGTTTCGGGGGATTTCGATGAGCCACGCGATGACGACGACCGAGATCTATCTCATCGCGATGCTGCTCATCTTCAGCGTGCCGTGGCTGATATGGCGCCTGTTTCGCACCGATTACTGGGCGCCGCTCGTCGTCGTCCAGATCATCGGCGGGATCCTGCTCGGTCCCGGCGTGCTCGGCGCGGCGTTCCCGGACTATTACCGCTTCGTCTTCAACCCGCAGGTGATCGTCGCGCTCAACGGCGTGGCATGGTGGGCGGTGATGATCTTCGTATTCATCGCCGGTCTGGAGCTGGATCTGTCACAGGCGTGGACGAAGCGGCGCGAGACCGGCATTACCGCGGGACTCGCACTGTTCGTGCCGCTCACATTGGGCGCGCTGGCGGCGCTCGCCATCCTGCAATGGCCCGGCTGGGCCGGGTCGCGGGGCGAGAGCTGGCAGGTCGTGCTGGGCATCGGCATGTCGTGCGCCGTCACCGCCCTGCCCATCCTCGTGCTGCTGATGGAGAAGATGGCGATCCTGCGCGAGCCGATCGGCCAGCGCATCCTGCGCTATGCCAGCCTCGACGATATCGCGATCTGGGGCGTACTGGCGATCATCCTGCTCGACTGGGAACGTGTCGGACGCCAGGCGGCGTTCCTGCTCGTTTTCGCGGCGGCCGCCTGGGCGGTCCGCCGCATCATGGCCCGGATCGGCGAGCCGGATCGCTGGTATGCCAGCCTGATCTGGCTCGCAGCCTGCGGGTTCGCGGCGGACTGGGCGGGGATCCACTTCATGGTCGGCGCCTTCCTCGCCGGCGCCGTGCTCGATCATCACTGGTTCGATCAGAAGCGCATGGACCTGTTCCGCGATCACGTGCTGTTCGCGATGATGCCTGTGTTCTTCCTTTCGACCGGCCTGCGCACGCAATGGGATGTTGGGGGCGTGGCCGTGTTCGCAGTAGCCGGATTGTTGCTGGTCGTCTCCGTCGCCGGCAAGCTCGCCGGAGTTCACCTCGCCGGGCGAGTGCTTCGCTGGCAGCCGGGCGAGGCGGGGATCATCGGCTGGCTGCTCCAGACCAAGGCGCTGATCATGATCATCTTCGCCAACATCCTGCTCGATCGGGGGATCATCACGAACGAGACCTTCACCGCGCTGCTGCTGATGGCAGTGGGCAGCACGATGCTGACCGTGCCGGTCGTCGCGCCGCGCCTGAAGGCGATGGCCGGGCTGGCGCGGAAGACGGGCTAGAACCGCGCCGCTTCAGTCCAGGTTCGGCCGCAGCCAGCGCTCCGCCTGTTCGATGCTCACCCCGCGGCGGGTGGCATATTCCTCCAGCTGGTCGCGGCCGACGCGGGCTACACCGAAATACTCGGCCTGCGGGTGTCCGAAATAGAAGCCGCTGACCGCCGCGGTCGGCAGCATCGCAAAGCTCTCGGTCAGGCTGATGCCAGTGCGCTTGTGCGCATCGAGCATGTCGAACAGGATCGGTTTCAGGCTGTGCTCGGGGCACGCCGGATAGCCCGGCGCCGGGCGGATGCCGCGATATTCTTCCTTGATCAGCGCCTCGTTGGTCAGCTGCTCGCCCTCGGCATAGCCCCACAGGGCGGTCCGCACATAATGGTGCAGCCGCTCGGCGAAGGCTTCCGCCAGGCGGTCGGCCAGCGCCTTGAGCAGGATGTCGGAATAATCGTCGATCGCGTTCTTGAAGCGCGCCAGGTGCGGCTCGATCCCGTGGATGCCCACTGCGAAGCCGCCGATCCAGTCGCCCTGACGATCGATGAAGTCGGCAAGACACATGTTCGCCCTGCCCTCGCGCTTCTGGATCTGCTGACGCAGCATCGGCAGCGTGACGTGCTTCTCGTCCTCGACATGGACGATGATGTCGTCGCCCTCGCGGCGGCACGGCCACAGGCCCGCCACGCCGCGCGCGGTCAGCCACTTCTCCTCGACGATCTTGTCGAGCATCTTCTGCGCGTCGGCGAACAGGCTGGTCGCGCTCTCGCCCACCACCTTGTCGGTCAGGATCGCAGGATAGTTGCCCGCCAGCTCCCACGCGCGGAAGAACGGCGTCCAGTCGATATACTGGCGAAGGTCGGCGAGATCCCAGTCGGGGAAGCTGTGAACGCCGGGCATCCGCGGCTTGCCGGGCTTCAGGCTCATGTCGGCCTCGAACGCATTGTCGCGCGCGACCGCGATCGGCACCAGCTCGCTCTGCCCCTTGTTGGCGCGCGCGATCCGGACCGCCTCATATTCCCCGGCGACCTTCGCCACATAGTCGTCGCGGATCGTGTCGGAGACGAGCGTGGTCGCAACGCCCACCGCGCGGCTCGCGTCCAGCACATGGACCACAGGCCCATCATAGGCCGGGGCGATCTTGAGCGCGGTGTGCACCTTGCTCGTCGTCGCGCCGCCGATCAGCAGCGGCATCGTCATCCGCGCGCGCTTCATCTCCTCGGCGACCGTCACCATCTCGTCGAGCGACGGGGTGATCAGGCCGGAAAGGCCGATCATGTCGGCGTCATTCTCGTTCGCCGCCTCCAGGATCTTCGACCAGGGCACCATCACGCCCAGATCGACGACTTCGAAGCCGTTGCACTGCAGCACCACGCCTACGATGTTCTTGCCGATATCGTGGACGTCGCCCTTGACGGTCGCCATCACGACCTTGCCCTTGCCCTTGGCGCCCGGCTCCTTCGCCGCCTCGATATAGGGCAGCAGGTGCGCCACCGCCTTTTTCATCACGCGCGCGGACTTGACCACCTGCGGCAGGAACATCTTGCCGCTGCCGAACAGGTCGCCGACGACGTTCATCCCGTCCATCAGCGGGCCCTCAATCACCTCGATCGGGCGATCGGCCTTCTGGCGGCACTCCTCGGTATCCTCGACCACATATTGGTCGATGCCCTTGACCAGCGCATGCTCCAGGCGCTTCTCGACCGCCCAGCCGCGCCATTCGGCCGCCTGCTTCTCGGCGACCGCGTCGGTGCCGCGGAACTTCTCGGCCAGCGCCACCAGCCGCTCGCCCGCCTCGGGATCGCGATTGAGGATGACGTCCTCGCATGCGGTGCGCAGTTCCGGCTCGATCTGGTCATAGACGTCGAGCTGGCCGGCGTTGACGATCGCCATGTCCATGCCCGCGGGAATGGCGTGATAGAGAAACACCGAGTGCATTGCTTTCCGCACCGGCTCGTTGCCGCGGAACGAGAAGGAGAGGTTCGACAGGCCGCCCGAGATATGGACGTGCGGGCAGCGCGCCTTGATCTCGCGGCAAGCCTCGATGAAATCCACGCCGTAGTTGTTGTGCTCCTCGATCCCCGTCGCCACCGCGAACACATTGGGGTCGAAGATGATGTCCTCGGGCGGGAAGCCGATGCCCACCAGCAGCTTGTAGGCGCGCTCGCAGATCTCGACCTTGCGATCCTTGGTATCCGCCTGCCCGACCTCATCGAACGCCATCACCACCACCGCGGCGCCATAGGCCATGCATTTGCGCGCATGCTCCAGGAACTGGTCGACGCCTTCCTTCATGCTGATCGAATTGACGATCGGCTTGCCGGAAACGCACTTCAGCCCCGCCTCGATCACGTCCCATTTCGAGCTGTCGACCATCACCGGGATGCGCGCAATGTCGGGCTCGGCCTGAATGAGCTTCAGGAAAGTCGTCATCGCCTCGTGCGCGTCGAGCAGCCCTTCGTCCATGTTGACGTCGAGCACCTGCGCACCGCTCTCCACCTGCTGCAACGCGACCTCGATCGCGGCGGTATAGTCGCCCGCCATGATCAGCTTCTTGAAGCGCGCCGATCCGGTGACGTTGGTACGCTCGCCGATGTTGACGAAGGCGGTGGAGGAGGTGGTCATGGGTTCAAACTCGTTCCCCTCCCGCTTGCGGGAGGGGTTAGGGGTGGGCGCCCGCTATCCACGGGCTGCATCGCTGGAGGAGGACGACCGCCCACCCCCGAGCCCCTCCCGCAAGCGGGAGGGGAGAAAAATCACGCCGCCATCGTGAACGGCTCGAGGCCCGCGAGCCGCGTCCGCACCTCGGGCACCGGAATCGCGCGCGGCGGCAGCCCGGCCACCGCATCGGCGATCGCCTTGATATGCGCCGGGGTCGATCCGCAGCAGCCGCCCAGCACATTGACCTGCGCCTGCTCCGCCCACTCGCCGACAAGGCCCGCCGTCGTCTCCGGCGCCTCGTCATAGGCACCCAACTCATTGGGCAGGCCCGCGTTCGGATAGACCATGATCAGCGTGTCGCACAGACCCGACAGCGTCTTCACATGCGGACGCAACTGCTCCGCACCGAACGAGCAGTTGAGCCCGATCGTCACCGGCTTGGCATGCCGCACCGCGTGCCAGAACGCCTCGACCGTATGGCCCGACAGGTTGCGGCCCGACAGGTCGGTCAGCGTCATCGACAGCATGATCGGCAGGTCGCGGCCCAGCGCCTGCCCCGCCTCGATCGCGGCCATGATTCCGGCCTTGGCATTGAGCGTGTCGAACACCGTCTCGATCAGGACGAAGTCGATCCCGCCCTCGACCAGCGCGTCGATCTGTTCGCGATACACGTCCTTCAGGTGATCGAAGTCGATCTCGCGATAGCCGGGATCGTTGACGTCGGGCGACAGCGACAGCGTCTTGTTGGTCGGGCCGAGCGCGCCGGCGACGAAGCGCGGACGACCATCCTTGGCCTCGAACTCGTCGGCGATGGCACGTGCCATCTTCGCGCTCTCGCAATTGATCGCATGGACCAGATGCTCGGCGCCATAATCGGCCTGGCTGATGCGGTTGGCCGAGAAGGTGTTGGTCTCCGCGATGTCCGCCCCCGCTTCGAAATAGGCGCGGTGGATGCTCGCCGGCACCTCGGGCTTGGTCAGCGCGAGGATGTCGTTGTTGCCCTTCTGGTCGTGGCTCAAACCCAGATCGCCCGCATAGGCCGCCTCGTCGAGCTTCCAGTTCTGAATCTCGGTGCCGAACGCGCCGTCGGTGATCAGGATGCGCTTGGCGGCTTCCGCCATCAGCTTCTCGCGCGCAGTCATGCTGCCTTCTCCCCGCTCAGATCAGTCGGCCGCACACCCAGCAGATGGCAGATCGCATAGGACAGCTCCGCGCGGTTGAGCGTGTAGAAATGGAACTGGCGCACCCCGCCCGCATAGAGCTTGCGGCACAGCTCGGCCGCCAGCGTCGCCGAGACCAGCTGCCGTGCCGACGGATGATCGTCCAGCCCGTCGAACAAGCGCGCCATCCAGCCCGGGACCGCAGTGCCGCACATCGCCGACATCTTCTGCACGGCGGCAAAGCTCATCACCGGCATGATGCCCGGAACGATCTCGGCATTGATCCCCGCCGCAGCCACGGCGTCGCGGAAACGCAGGAAGGTCTCCGGCTCGAAGAAGAACTGCGTGATCGCCCGGTTCGCGCCGGCGTCGATCTTGCGCTTGAGGTTGTCCAGGTCATGCGCCGCGTCGGGCGAATCCGGATGACATTCGGGATAGGCCGCCACCGAAATCTCGAACGGATGCAGCTTGCGCAGCCCCGCGACCAGCGCCGCCGCATTCTCATAGCCGCCCTGCGGGGACACGAACTTCGCCCCTGCCGTCGGCGGATCGCCGCGCAGCGCGACGATGTGGCGCACGCCCGCCGCCCAATATTCCTCGGCGACCGCATCGATCTCCTCGCGCGTCGCCTCGACACAGGTGAGGTGCGCGGCAGCGGCGATCGGCGTCTCGCGCGCGATACGCGCGACGGTGTTGTGCGTGCGCTCACGCGTCGATCCGCCCGCGCCGTAGGTGACGGACACGAAGCGCGGGCCCAGCGGCGACAGCGTCTGGATCGATTCCCAAAGCGTCTCTTCCATCTTCTCCGTCTTGGGCGGGAAGAATTCGAAACTGACGTCGATATCGCCGGCCACGTCCGCGAACAGCGGGGCACCGGGGTCCAGAACCAAACTCATGCTGCTTTCACTTTCCCAAGAGGCTGGCCAACCTTTCGCGCCAGCCACAATTTCACCGTCAGTTCACCGCCCTCAAGCGTCTCGGTCTTCACCGGCGCCAGATCCGCGGCCTCGAACCAGCCGCGCATCTGCTCGTCCGAAAAGCCCAGGCGGACATGCCCTTCGCGCTGGCGCAGTTCCTCCCGGTCGTGCGGCGCGAAGTCAGCGATCAACAGCCGCCCGTTCGTCCCCAGAACGCGCGCCGCCTCGCGGATCGCCGCCCCCGGTTGCTGTGCGAAGTGGAGCACATGATGCAGGATCGCCGCGTCCGCCTCATCATCCGCCATCGGCAGCGCGTAGAGGTCCGCCTGGCGCAGCTCGGCATTGGCCAGGCCCTGCCCCGACAGCTTGGCGCGCGCGAGCCGCAGCATCTCGGAGCTGCGATCGATGCCAAGCGCGCTCTTCGCCTTGGGCGCGAACAGCTCCAGCATCCGGCCGGTGCCGGTGCCGATATCGATCAGCCGCTCGATCGCCGTATCGCCCAGCGCAGCCGACATCGCCGCCTCGACCTGCTCCTCTGCGACGTGGAGCGACCGGATCGCGTCCCAATCGCCGGCATGGGTCTCGAACCACTCTTCGGCGGCCGCGGCGCGATCTGCGCGGACCGCCGCCAGGCGCGCGCTGTCCGCTACCGCCCAATGATCGGCGTCGTCCACCGACCAGGCATCGAGCGCGGCCAGCACCGGCCGAACGTTGCGATCATCGCCCAGAGCGACGAACACCCAGCTGCCTTCCTTGCGCCGCTCGGCGAGCCCGGCATCGCACAGGATCTTCACGTGCCGGGAGACGCGCGGCTGGCTTTGCCCCAGCACCTGCGCCAGCTCGCCCACGCTCAGCTCCATGGAGCGCAGCAGCGCCAGGATGCGCAGCCGCGTCGAATCCGCGAGCGCGCGGAAGATTTCGAGAGCGATCTTCATGGGATTAGAGATATAAAGATATCTTTATATCAGGTCAATGACGGGCATGTCCCCGCGATAGGCGCACAGCGGGTCACCGCGCAACAACCGATCGCTTTGCCCGGCGATACCGTAACTTGATGACGGCGCTCAGGCGGCGCGCGCTTCCTCGACGATCGGCACCAGCGCCATCAGGAACTGGTGAGCGCTCGCTTCCCAGGTAAAGCCCCTGCCATATTCGGCACAGGCGGCACGGTCCTTCGTCAGCGCTGCGGCGATCGCGGCGTCGAGATCCTCGTCCATCGCCCCCGTTTCGGGCGTCAGGATGTCGACCGGCCCGGTCACCGGATAGGCCGCGACCGGCGTGCCGCACGCCAGCGCCTCGATCATCACCAGCCCGAACGTATCGGTCTTGCTGGGGAAGACGAACACGTCGGCGGCGGCATAGGCGCTTGCCAGTTCTCCCCCGAACATCGACCCCAGGAAACGCGCCTGCGGATATTTGGCGGCCAGCGCCGTCCTCGCGGGGCCATCGCCGACCACCACCTTGGTCCCCGGATGCTTCGACGCGAGGAACGCTTCCAGATTCTTCTCGACCGCGACGCGGCCGACATAGAGCTGCACCGGCCCCTCGAGCCCGGCCATCGCCGGATGCGGCTCAAGCCCCGGCCGGAAATTGGCGAGGTCGACCCCGCGCCCCCAGTGCCGCACCTGCGTCAGCCCGTGATCGACCAGCGCCTGCCGGATCGAGGGGGTGGAGGCGAGGATCGACTGCGCCGGGGCATGGAACCAGCGGATATAGCGCCAGACCCACTCGGCCGGTACGCCCGAGCGCGCCTCGACATAGTCCGGGAACTGCGTGTGATAGGCGGTGGTGAACGGGAAATCATGCTTGAGGCACCAGCGCCGCGCCGCGACGCACACCGGCCCTTCGGTCGCAAGGTGCACCGCATGCGGCGAAAACTCATCGAGCAGATCGCCGATCGTCCGGCTGCGCACCATCGCGAGGCGGATCTCGGGGTAGGTCGGGCAGGGCACCGAATAGAAAAGATCGGGCGAGATCACGAGCACCTTGTGCCCCTGCGCCTCGAGCACCCGGCGCACCGACTGCAGTGTGCGGACGACACCGTTCACCTGGGGCTCCCAGGCGTCGGTCACGATCGCGATCCGCATCTCTTCTTCGATCAAGCTGCCGCCAGCGCCTCGACCCGTTGCGGGTCGAGGGGCTCGCGTGCTGCGATCTCGTCGGCCCAGTGGAGAATTTCCATCCGGCCATCGTAATGCTCGACCAGCGCGGTGCAACCCTCCACCCAATCGCCGTCGTTATAATATTCGATCCCGTCGATCTCGCGCATCTCGGCTGTGTGGATATGCCCGGCGATCACGCCGTCCACGCCCCGCGCCCCCGCCTCCTTCGCGACGATTTCCTCGAAGTTGGAGATGAACTCGACCGCGTTCTTGACCCTCTGCTTGGCGTGCTTGCTCAGCGACCAATAGGGCAGCCCGCGCCAGCGCCGGTATTTGTTGCACCAGCGGTTGAGCGCCATCACCGCCGTGTAGGCAGCGTCGCCCAGATGCGCGAGCCAGCGGTGCGACAGGGTGATCGCATCGAACTCGTCGCCGTGCAGCACCAGCAGACGGCGTCCATCGGCGGTCTGGTGGATCGCCTGACGCTTGATCTCGACCCCGCCGAAGCTGAGGCCGGTGAACTGGCGGAAGATCTCGTCATGGTTGCCGGGAACGTAGATCACCCGGGTTCCGCGCTTGGCGCGCTTGAGGATGCGCCAGACGATGTCGTTGTGGGCCGCAGGCCAGTAGAATTTCTTCTTCAGCTGCCAGCCGTCGATGATGTCGCCGACCAGGTAGATCGTGTCGCTGTCGACGTGATCGAGGAAGTCGATCAGCATCTCTGCGTTGCAGCCGCGCGTGCCGAGATGGATGTCGGAAATCCAGATCGTGCGGAATTGCTTTCGCCCGCCGATCACCCGTTCGGGGATCGTCGGGTTGGAAGCCGTGAAATCCGCGAGATCGGCGACGTGGCCGTCGAACGGAAGCCGAGTGATCGTGGCCATAAACGCCCCGCAACAAGTCCTTGCCCGCGGGAGCCTATGAATCGCGAATGTTACAGCTGGGCGCGTTGCCGAGTCATCGCCGTGTCACGCAGTGATGGGAATGTAACCCTTCAGCCCTTCGACCCGCGCAATCCATGCCCGCACCGCCTGCCAGGGCGCGAGTTCGAACCCGCCCTCTTCCGCGACATGCGTATAGGCATAGAGGCAGATGTCGGCGACGCTCGGTCCATTGCCGACGAACCAGTCGCGATTCGCCAGATGCTCGTCCATCAGCTTGAGCGCCGCATCGCCGCCGGCGCGCTTGCCGGGCAGCATCGCACGCTGGAGGTCGCTCAGATTCTCCTCGCCGACCCAGCCCATCCAGAAGCGCACCGTCGCGATGTTGGGCTCGTGGTTATACTGTTCCCAGAACATCCAGCGCAGCATGTCGGCCCGGTCGAACGGATCGGCCGGGATCAGCCCCGTACCCTCGGCGATGTAGAAGGCGGCAGCGTTGCTTTCGGGCAGAAAGCGGCCGCCATCCTGCAGCACCGGGATGCGGCCATTGGCGTTGACGTTGGCCAGGAATGCCTCGGTCCGCGTCTCGCCCTTCAGGATATCATAGTCGCGACGCTCGATCGGTGTGCCCGACAGCGCGGCGGCGAGCCGGATCTTGTAGCAGTTACCCGACGCCGCATATTCGTGAAGAATCAGCATGACACCCCCGTGGTCGATCCCTGCGCGAAATGCGCCTGCGGCCGCCCTAGTGAAACCCCCTTCCCCCGCAAACCGCGATCGACGCACCGCCATCGCATATCGACATACGTATTCAGCCGCTGGCCGCTTTACCCGCGCCGGCACCATTTCTATCGCGCGGATATCCGGCGGCGAAGACCGGTGGTCCAGAGGGAGACGAGAGGATGGCGGGACTGCGATGGCTTTGGGCACTGGCCCTGCTGATGGTCGCGGCGAGCGCTGCCGTCCCGGCGCAGGCCGCGCCACGCCTCATTCGCCACGCGGCCTTCCAGTCCGCTGAGGTCAGCCCCCGCGACGTCACCGTCTGGCTGCCCGACGGCTATCGCGCGGACGGCCCGCCGCTGCCCGTGATCTACATGCAGGACGGACAGAATCTGCACGAAGGCTCGCGTGCGTTCGGCGGGCAGAGCTGGGGCGTCGGCGAGACCGCCGCGCGCCTGATCCGCGAGGGGAAGATCCCGCCCGTCATCATCGTCGGCATCGACAATTCGGCGACGCGCGGCCGCGACTACCTGCCCCAGCGCATCTACGACCTGCTGCCCGAAGCCAGCCGCACGATGATCCGGGACGGCTGGGGCGGCGCGCCGCAATCGGACGCCTATCTCAACTTCCTCGTCCGCGAGCTAAAGCCCTTTATCGACAAACAATACCGCACCCGGACGGACCGGGCATCGACCTTCGTCATGGGCTCGTCGATGGGCGGCCTGATCTCGCTCTACGCGCAGGTCCAGTATCCGGAGGTATTCGGCGGCAGCGCCTCGCTGTCGATGCACTGGCTGCTCGGCAATTCGGGCGCGCCGCTGCCCGAGCCACCGCTCTACACCCGGCAGGTGCTGCGCGCGTTCGAGACCTGGATCGCGCTCGCCCATCTCTCGCCGAACCGCCATCGCATCTACGTCGATCGCGGGACCGAGACGCTCGACGCGCGCTACACGCCCTACACCGCGCCGTTCGAGACGTTCATGCGCCGTGCCGGCTGGGGCGACAGCTTCACCAGCCGTATCTATCCCGGCACCGATCATAGTGAAAAATCATGGTCCGCGCGGCTCGCCGATCCGCTGACCTTCCTGCTCGCGCCCGGCGACGGCGCGGAGGCGCAGACCGAAGCCGCCCGGCTCGCCCAGCTCCGCGCCGCGCAGGCGCCCGACGACTATCTGCTCGCGAAATTCCGCAGCGCCGATATCGTGCTGCTGGGCGAGGATCACGCCGTCAAGCAGAGCATCGCCTTCGTCGCCAACGCAATCCCTAAGCTCTACGCCGCGGGCGTCACCAACCTCGTCATGGAATTCGGTGCCGAGGAGGATCAGGCAGCGCTCGACCGGCTGGTGACCGCGCCGGCCTATGACGCCGCGGCCGCCCGCCAGCTCATGTTCAACTACAACGTCATGTGGAGCTGGCAGGACTATCGCGACCTCTACCGCGCGGTCTGGGCGTTCAACCGGACGCTGCCCCGGGGCAGGCCGCCGTTCCGCATCGTCAACATGAGCTACGTCTTCGACTGGAGCGGCTTTTCCGGCACCCGTACGCCCGAGACGCTGCGCCAGGTCTTCCCGCGCGGCATGGTCGATCAGTTCCGTGCCGAGCGGATCGCCCGCGAGGTGCTGGACAAGGACCAGAAGGCGCTGGTGCTGACCGGCACGCTCCACGCCTTCACCCGCTTTGCGGCGGGACAGACGCAGAGCGACGGCGACGGCTTCTGCCAGCGCACCGCCAACGCGCTCGGCAACCGTCTGCATGCCGCCTATGGCAACCGCATCACCAATGTGATGCTCCACCAGTCACTGCCCGCGCTTCCCGGCCGCCGCGCTGTCTTCGAGCAGCCGGGCGACGGCGCGGTCGAGCGGATCATCCGCCTGAACGGCAACCGGCCCGCCGGGTTCGACCTGCGCGGCGCACCGATGGGATCGATCCGCGATTACAGCTATTACGGGATCTGCGACCGCGACTTCACCCTCGCGGACCTGTTCGACGGCTATATCTTCCTCGCGCCGTTCAGGGATCTGCGCGCCGCGACGCCCGATACCGGGTTCGTCGACGAAGCGAACCTCGAGCGCGCGATCGAACAGTTCCCCGACCCCGACTGGGCGCCGCGCCCGGCGAACCTCGCCCAGGCCCGCGCGCACCTGCTCGACATGGCGAAGCAGATCGATGCCCGCTACGCCGCGCTCGCCGGAACCGACTAGGCCGTCACCAGCACGATCTTCCCCATATGCGCGCCGCTTTCCATATGGCGGTGCGCCCCGGCCGCTTCGGCAAGCGGGAAGGTCCGGTCGATCACCGGCCTCAGCTTCCCGGCCGCGACGTGCGGCCAGACGTTGCGTTCCAGTTCGTCCGCGACCAGCGCCTTGAACGCCACGTCGCGCGCGCGCAGCGTCGATCCGGTCAGCGTCAGGCGGCGGCGCATGATCTCGAACACCGGCACGGTCGCCTGCATCCCGCCCTGCGCCGCGATCGAGACGTGGCGGCCGTCATCGGCCATGCAGCGGATGTTCC
The DNA here is from genome assembly GCF_002797435.1 of Sphingomonas koreensis. Classification (NCBI taxonomy): domain Bacteria; kingdom Pseudomonadati; phylum Pseudomonadota; class Alphaproteobacteria; order Sphingomonadales; family Sphingomonadaceae; genus Sphingomonas; species Sphingomonas koreensis. Next base: position 1,036,408 of record NZ_PGEN01000001.1, read on the forward strand.
GCGCCACATAGTCGCCACCGACCATGTCGAGCACGACGTGGACGCCGCGCCCCTCGGTCACGTCCTTGACCCGGGCGACGAAATCCTCGGTCCTGTAGTTGATCGCATGATCGGCCCCATGTGCCAGGCACGCCGCGACCTTGTCGTCGCTGCCCGCTGTCACGATCACCTTCAGTCCGAACAGCTTGCACAGCGAAATCGCCATCGTGCCGATCCCGCTGGTGCCGCCATGCACCAGCACGGTCTCACCTTCGGTCGCATAGCCGCGCTCGAACAGGTTGGTCCACACGGTGAACAAGGTCTCGGGCATCGCCGCGGCCTCGACCAGGGTCAGTGCGTCCGGCACGGTCAGGCACTGGCCGGCGGGCGCGACGGCATATTCGGCATAGCCGCCGCCGGCGACCAGCGCGCAAACGCGCTGGTGCATCATCTCGGGCGGGACGCCGGCCCCCATCGCCACCACTTCACCCGCGACTTCAAGGCCCGGAATCGTCGTCACGCCCGGCGGCGGCGGATAGGCGCCCAGCCGCTGGACGACATCGGGACGGCTCACCCCCGCCGCGGCGACGCGGATCAGCACCTCGCCCGCGCCCGGCTGCGGCACCGGCCGCTCGACGGGAACAAGCACCTCCGGCCCGCCCGGCACCTCCGGATCGATTGCCGTCATAAGCTGTGGCACGCGCGTCATGCTGCTTCCCCCTGCCGCCATGAATCGGGTGCCGAAGGCGCGACGTCAAGGCTTCAACCGCCTAATCTATCGCCAGTTTATACTGCCGGGGCCGCTTGACATTGCCCGGACGGCATCCGACGCTGCACTGCAATGGACGAGGCCGATCTTCCCCGTCGCAAGGACGACCCCGCCGCGCAGCTCGCCCGGCAAGACCTCGACCCCTTCTCGGTCGAGGAACTCACCGAGCGCATCCAGCTTCTCGAAGCGGAGATCGCGCGCTGCCGGCAGAAGATGGAACGCGCCGTTAACCATCGCGCAAGCGCAGACGCCCTATTCAAGCGATGAGCGTAGGACCGGAGATCGGGCGCAACGCCATGAACTCCGGTGCGAGGCTTGCAGTGCTTGATGCAAAGGGCCGCACTTCCAACATTGGAAAAGACGGGCCGCATGTCCTGATGGCCCGACTGGAGTTGTATCCGAATGCCTAGTTTCGCCTCCGCCCTGGAATCGACCCTTCACCGCGCTCTGGAAGCCGCGAGCTCGCGCCGCCACGAATATGCGACGCTCGAGCATCTGCTGCTGGCGCTGGTCGATGATGAGCACGCCTCGAAGGTGATGAGCGCGTGCGGCGTGGACCTCGACGAGCTCAAGACCACGGTCGCGCATTATCTCGACACCGAACTTCAGGCGCTGCGCGTCGATCAGGCGACCGATCCCTCGCCCACCAGCGGCTTCCAGCGCGTCGTCCAGCGCGCGATCCTTCACGTCCAGTCCTCGGGCCGCGACGAGGTGACCGGCGCCAATGTGCTCGTCGCGCTGTTCAGCGAGCGCGAGAGCTATGCCGTCTATTTCCTGCAGCAGCAGGACATGAGCCGCCTCGATGCGGTGAGCTTCATCAGCCATGGCGTCGGCAAGGGTGCGACCCCGGCCGACACCGCGCCGCCCAAGGGCGCGGTCGAAGAAGAGAAGCCGGCGAAGAACGAGGGCGGCAAGAAGGGCGAAAGCGCGCTCAAGCAGTTCACCGTCGATCTCAACGAGAAGGCGAAGGCAGGCAAGGTCGATCCGCTGATCGGTCGCGGGCCGGAGGTCGACCGCACCGTCCAGATCCTGTGCCGCCGCAGCAAGAACAACCCGCTCTATGTAGGCGATCCCGGCGTCGGCAAGACCGCCATCGCCGAAGGCCTCGCGCGCAAGATCGTCGAGGGCGACGTCCCCGACGTGCTCAAGGAAGCCGTGATCTACTCGCTCGACATGGGCGCGCTGCTTGCCGGCACGCGTTATCGCGGTGATTTCGAGGAGCGGCTGAAACAGGTCGTATCGGAGCTGGAGAAGCTCCCCCATGCCGTCCTCTTTATCGACGAGATTCATACGGTGATCGGTGCGGGCGCGACCAGCGGCGGCGCGATGGATGCGTCGAACCTGCTCAAGCCGGCGCTGTCGGGCGGATCGATCCGCTGCATCGGATCGACGACCTACAAGGAATTCCGCAATCACTTCGAGAAGGACCGCGCGCTGCTGCGCCGGTTTCAGAAGATCGACGTCAACGAGCCGACGGTCGAGGATACGATCAAGATCCTCGCGGGCCTGCGCACCGCGTTCGAGGATCATCACAAGGTCAAGTACACGCCCGAGGCGATCAAGTCCGCCGTCGAACTGTCGAGCCGGTACATCAACGACCGCAAGCTGCCCGACAAGGCGATCGACGTGATCGACGAAGTCGGCGCGATGCAGATGCTGGTGCCGCCCTCGAAGCGCAAGAAGACGATCACTGCCAAGGAGATCGAGGCGGTGATCGCGACGATGGCGCGCATCCCGCCGAAATCGGTCTCGACCGACGACACCAAGACGCTCGCCAACCTCGAGACCGACCTGAAACGCGTCGTGTTCGGGCAGGACAAGGCGATCGAGGTGCTGGCCTCGGCGATCAAGCTCAGCCGCGCCGGCCTGCGCGATCCCGAAAAGCCGATCGGCAACTATCTGTTCACCGGCCCGACCGGCGTCGGCAAGACCGAGGTTACCAAGCAGCTCGCCGAACTGCTCGGCATCCCGCTGCAGCGCTTCGACATGTCCGAATATATGGAGCGCCACAGCGTCAGCCGCCTGATCGGCGCGCCTCCGGGCTATGTCGGCTATGACCAGGGCGGCCTGCTCACCGACGCGATCGACCAGCAGCCGCATTGCGTGCTGCTGCTGGACGAGGTCGAAAAGGCGCATCCCGACCTGTTCAACATCCTGTTGCAGGTGATGGACAACGGCAAGCTGACCGATCATCACGGCAAGACCGTCGATTTCCGCAACGTCATCCTGGTGATGACGACCAATGCGGGCGCGTCGGACATGGCGCGCGAGAGCATCGGCTTCGGCGAGATCAGCCGCGACGACGTTCAGGAAGACGCGGTGAAGAAGCTCTTCACCCCCGAATTCCGCAACCGCCTCGATGCGATCGTGCCGTTCGACTATCTGCCGCCCAAGGTGGTCGAGCGGGTGGTGGAGAAGTTCATCCTCCAGCTCGAACTCCAGCTTGCCGATCGCGGCGTGCACATCGCCCTCGACGACGAGGCGAAGGCATGGCTCACCGAGCGCGGCTATGACAAGCTCTATGGCGCCCGCCCGATGGGCCGCCTGATCCAGGAGAAGATCAAGCAGCCGCTGGCCGAGGAGCTGCTGTTCGGCAAGCTCGTCCATGGCGGTGAGGTCGAGGTGAAGCTGAAGGACGGCGCGCTGACCTTCGCGATCACCCCCGCTGCACCCAAGCGGCCCAAGAAGGGCGGCGGCAAGAAGACCGTCGCCGCCAAGGCCAAGTAACCCAAAGGGGCGGGGTCACTCCCGCCCCTCTCTTCATCGGGTCCGGCACAGGCGGCGATCGCTTCGACGGAAAGGTTGCGGCCGCATCGAGCGCTGCTGCGGGATCATAGCCGAACACCCAGCCTGCGCCGATCCCGGCCGGGGCGGCCCGCAGATCATAAGAAACGGTCCTAATGCCTCATTATCTTTACCAGTTGTTCGGCTCCTGCGCGTAGACCCCCGGCATGGTTCGTGGCTTTGCCGCCCTCCTCGGAACGCTGCTCGCGGCGCTGATGCTGCTCGCGGCTCCGCCCGCGCATGCCCAGATCGCGAATCTCGGCGCCGGCCAGGTCGGCCGCCCGCTCAGCGTCTGCGTCCTGCGCGCCCAGCCGGGCGACGACCCCGCCCGGGTGATTCGCCAGCCGCAACGCTTCGACTGCACGACCAAGCAGACCGATTTCGGCCCGGGCGACTATTGGGTGATCTCGAACCCGATCGGCGAATATTCCTCCTTCGACAACCCGCTCGTCGCCCGGCTGGGCAGCGTGTGGCAAAAGCGGCTGGCACTCCACGTCCTCCATGCCGACGGCAGCCTCACGACAATGGCGGACGACAATCGCGGCATCACCAGGCGCATCCAGCTCGGCGCGATCGTCGAATACCCCCTTCCCCATACGCACAGCGCAATCCAGCGCCTGATGTGGAAGGTCGAGGGCGCGGGCAATCTGCGCGGGATCGTCGTCGGCCCGCGCCTTGCGGACAAGGCGCAGAGCGATCGATCCAACCTGGTCATGGCGGCGATCTACAGCGGCTTTGGCGGCCTCGCGCTGGCGCTGCTCGTCTATAATTTCGCGCTCTGGGCCTCGCTCCGGCACCGGTTCCAGCTTGCCTATTGCCTGATGGTTGCGGCGCTGATGGCCTATGCCTTCACCTCGTCCGGCGCGATGGCCTGGCTGGTGCCCGATATCGCCAATAACGACCGGCTGCGTCTCAACTATCTGCTGCTCACCCTCGCCTGCTCCTCCGCGCTGCTGTTCGCGCGTGCCTTCTTCGAGGAGCATGTGTTCGGCCCGCGATTGCGGCTGACGATCCGGATCACCGTCGCGGTGCTGACCGGCACCGGCTTCCTCTTCGTACTGTTCGCCCCCCTCGGTATCCAGTTCGTCGATCGGGTCTACAGCTGGGTCTTTCTCGGCGTGCTGATCTGTGTCTCCGCGACGCTGTGGAGCGCGTGGCGCGGCCGATCCAATTTCCTCTGGGTGTTCGCGCTCGCCTGGGCGCTGCCGATCTTCGCCGCCAGCCTGCGCACCCTCGCCAATCTCGGGCTGATCCGCTGGAACTTCTGGCTCGACAATTCGACGATCCTGTCGATGGCGGCGGAGGCGCTGATCTCCTCGGTCGCGATCGCCTATCGCATCCGCCTGCTCAGCCGCGAGCGCGACGCCGCGGTTGCCGCCGAAACGGTCGCGCGCCGCCTTGCCGATACCGATCCGCTCACCGGTCTGCTCAACCGCCGTTCGTTCCTGTCGCAGGCGATCGGCCGCCCCGGCGCGCAGACGCTGCTGATCCTCGACCTCGACCATTTCAAGCAGGTCAACGACACGCTCGGCCATGACGGCGGGGACGAGGTGCTGCGCGTGGTCGCGCGCACCCTGCGCACCGTTGCCCCGGCCAACGCGCTGATCGCCCGCTTCGGTGGCGAGGAATTCGCGCTCGTCACCGAGATGGCCGAGCCGATCGATCCCAATGTCATCCTCGCCCGCCTGCGCGCCACGCGGATGCCGTTCGACCTGCGCGTCACCGCCAGCATCGGCAGCGCGACCGGCCCGCTGAATGCCGAGCCGGACTGGAAGGCGCTCTATCGCGCCGCGGACACCGCCTTGTTCGCAGCCAAGTCTGCCGGCCGCGATCGCGCCCGCTCCGCAAGCAAGGCGGCCTGAGCGGGCGCGATCCTACCCCAATTCAGTTGCCGTTCAGCCGTCGCGTGCGTAATGACCCGCGGCGTAGGGAGGCCGCGGACGATGGACAGTTTCAGCAAGCGCAGGATCGCACTCGCCGGCGGCGGCGCGGCATTGCTGGCGCTGACCGCAATGTCTCCGCAAACGGCAAATATCCGCATCATCACACACGACGTGACCGACACCGCGCCGCGCAGATTCCAGGCAGCGGTCGATTTCGGCGTCATGGCCGTTTCGGTGCTCTATACCTGGACGGCAAGGCGCGCGAGCCGCTGAATTCTGCCGCGTTGACTCGCCCTGCGAGTTGCTTACATTCCTGTAAATGAGCGTTCCAGAGCAGGTTTGGCCCGAGCAGGTCTGGCGTACCGCCTATCGTCACCCCGGTCCCTGGGATCAGCCCTTGCCGCCGCTGTCGATGGCCGCCGCGTTCGACGATTCGGCGCAGCGCATGGGCAATGCCCCGCTGCTCGATTTCATGGGCCGGCATTACAGCTATGCCGAGACGCTCGACGGCGCCAACCGCGTCGCCTGCGGCCTCAGGGCGCTGGGCTACGGACCGGGCGACCGGATCGGCCTGTTCCTGCCCAACGTCCCCCATTATGTCGCGGCCTATTACGGCATCCTCAAGCTCGGCGCGACGGTGGTCAATTTCTCGCCGCTCTATTCGGTCGAGGAGCTGGAGGCCCAGGTCGCGGATTCGGGCACGCGCCTGCTGTTCACGATCAGCGCCACCGCACTGCTCCCCACCGCGCTCAAGGTTCTGGAGGCGAGCAGCCTCGAACGGCTCGTCGTCGGTTCGGTCGCGGGCGCGCTGCCCGCCGCCAAGTCGCTGCTCTACCGCTGGTTCAAGGCGAAGGAGGTCGCGGAAAAGCCCGACGATCCCCGCATCATCGCCTTCTCGAAGCTGATCGCCAATGACGGCGCGTGCACGACCGCGGCGATCGACCCCGAAACGCATCTCGCGCTGATCCAATATACCGGCGGCACCACCGGCGTGCCCAAGGGCGCGATGCTCACCCACCAGAACCTAACCGCCAATGCGCGGCAGGTGGCGAGGCTCGATCCGGAACTCGGCACGACCAAGGACAAGGTGCTGGGCGTGCTGCCCTTCTTCCACGTCTTCGCCAACACCTGCGTCCTTAACCGCACCGTCATCACCGGCGGCGAGATCGTGATGCTCCCGCGCTTCGACGCGGCGCAGGCGCTCGCCGCGATCACCCGCACCCGCCCGCTCGCGCTGCCCGGCGTGCCGACGATGTTCCAGGCGCTGCTCGATCACCCCAATTCGGCCTCGACCGACTGGTCGAGCCTCAAATACTGCATCTCGGGCGGTGCGCCGCTTCCGGCCGAGCTCAAGACCCGGTTCGAGGCCGCGACCGGCGCCAAGCTGATCGAAGGCTATGGCCTGTCCGAAAGCTCGGGCGTGGTCTCCGCCAATCCCTATGTCGCCGAGGGCAAGTCGGGCACGATCGGCCAGCCGATCATCGCCACGCGCGTCCGGCTGGTGGACAAGGAGGATCCGTCGAAGCCGGCGCCCGAGGGCGAGCCGGGCGAGATCGTCGTCGCCGGACCGCAGATCATGGGCGGCTATTGGGACCGGCCCGAGACCGACGACAGCACCTTCTGCACCGACGCTACCGGCCAGAAATGGCTGCGCACCGGCGATGTCGGCCAGATCGACGAAGACGGGTTCATCAAGATCGTCGATCGCCTCAAGGATATGATCGCCGTCGGCGGGTTCAAGGTCTTCCCCAAGCATATCGAGGACGTGCTCTACCGCCATCCCGCGGTGAAGGAGGCGCTCGTGGTCGGCATGCCCGATTCCTATCGCGGCGAGACCCCGCGCGCCTATGTCGCGCTCAACGACGATGCCGATCCGGTGACGGGCAACGCGTTGCGCGACTGGCTCAACCCCCAGCTCGGCAAGCATGAGCGGGTCGATGCGGTGGTCATCCGCGACAAGCTGCCCAAGACGATGATCGGCAAGCTCAGCCGCAAGGATTTGCTGATCGAGATCGCGGCGGAAGCCAGCGTCTAGGCGCCGCCGCTGATGGTTATCCCGCGACGCCTCGGCTTTCGGGCATCGCCGGCGGGTTAACGAATGACCGGAACGGGGTGGTCAGCGGTCGGGCAGCTACTGGGAGCCCAAGGCATGATAGCTGCCGTTCACTGTTCAGAAGGCTAAACCCGCGAGAAGCGCATCTCGAACTTCCCTTCCCCTTACTCGGTTGATTGCAGATGGAGTTGGTTCCGCAGCCTTTGCGAGACATATCGCCGAGAATGGCTGATCTGGTCGAGGACGCCCAGTGGTCTCTCGTTACATCGTCGCGAATTGGAGCTTATGTCGCAGAGGCTCAGATCGAAAAGGCTGGGGTGCGACTTAGTTTTTTCTGCATCAAGGGCGAGGCGGAATATAGCGTATCGCTCTCAGTGGCGGAATATCCCAAGCTTGATGAACAATTTCGGTCCGCGCCTCTCATGGAGGTTCTGCGGTCGATTGGGGTGGAACCTTCCGACCATGATGATGCATTCACCCTGGCCTCGCTTCACCTCAACGAAATCAAGAAACACGTGCTATATCGGGCGAAGAGGAGGTTGCCGCGGGTTTATAAGACAATGATCGCTTGCCTAGTGTTTGGGCTTGGCTGGATCTTTTCGAAACACTTCCTCGTATCGATCGCACATTGAGCTGGAAATGACCGGCAACGGCGCTGAATAGATGACAGCTTTCAGACAATTCCCGGCCACTGCTGAACGACTGCCTTGGGGTCGAGAACGGCCATTCTTCCAATGCGTCCGCTTGTTCGATACCGTTGCCTGATGGACGTTCTAGATTGGCTGGCTCATTGGTACGAAGCGCAATGCGACGGGGATTGGGAGCACGGCTTCGGTCCTGCGATCAGCACGATCGACAATCCGGGATGGTCAATCAAAATCGACCTAGCAGGCACAGATTGCGATGGTCGCGTCCTCGAACGAACAACGCATAACTATAAGCACGAAACCGACTGGTGGACATGCTGGACAGAAGGCAACGTGTTCCACGGCGCCGGCGGCCCTCTTCACCTTCGATCCCTTTTGGAGGCTTTCCGAGGATGGGCAACTAACGTCTGCTAAGGGGTCGGATCGGGAATGTCGGCTTCAAAGCGAAGATGCCGGAAATCGGCGGTAACACGACTCTCAAAACCGCACCCCACCCGCTTACCCTAATCCGCCAGCATCACGGCCTTCAAATTCATGAACTCATGCAGCCCCCATGGCCCGAGCTCTCGGCCATGGCCCGACAGCTTGACCCCGCCGAACGGCGCTTCGGGCGTCGAGGCGAGCAGCTGGTTCACCGCGGTCATCCCGCTTTCGATGTCGCGGACGAAGCGATCGATCTCCGCCTGATCGCTGGTCCACACGCTCGACCCGAGCCCGAACGGCACGTCGTTGGCCAGCGCGATCGCCGCGTCGATATCGTCCGCGCGGAACACCATCGCCACCGGCCCGAAAATCTCTTCCTGCGCGAAATCGGCGTCGGGATGGACATGAGTGAGCACGCCCGCCTCCATCCAAGCCCCGTCGCGCTCGATCTTCGCGCCGCCCGCCAGCGTCGCGCCGTCCGCCACCGCACGCTCGACCTGCTCAAGCACCGTATCGCGCTGCTCGACGCTCGACAGCGGGCCCATCTCGACGCCGTCCTCCATCGGATCGCCGATCTTCACCGCCAGCATCGCGGCGGTGAACTTGTCGAGGAACGCGTCATAGACATCGGCGTGCACGATCATCCGCTTGGCGCAGATGCAGCTTTGCCCCGCATTCTGCACCCGAGCCTTCACCGCCGTCGCCACCGCCTTGTCGAGATCGGCCGACGGCATGACGATGAACGGGTCCGATCCGCCCAGTTCGAGCACAACCTTCTTGAGCGCTCGGCCCGCGGCTTCCGCGACCTTGGCACCCGCGCCCTCGCTCCCGGTCAGCGTCACCGCGGCGACGCGCGTGTCCGCGATGATGCGCGAGACCTTGTCCGACTTGATCGGAAGGTTCTGGAACAGTCCGTCGGGCGCGCCCGCGGCGCTGACCATCTGCTGGATCAGCGCCGCGCAGCCCTGGGTCAGCGAGGCGTGCTTGAGCAGCCCGACATTGCCCGCCAGGATCGTCGGCGCGAGCCAGCGCACCACCTGCCAATAGGGGAAGTTCCACGGCATCACCGCGAGGATCGGGCCCAGCGGCAGCCAATGCCCCACCGCACGCCCGCTCGCCGTCTTCGTCTCGATCGGCGCCAGATAGCCCGGCCCCTTATCGGCATAGTGGCGGAAGCCCGCGATGCATTTCTCCACCTCGGCGATCGCGGAGGCGAGCGTCTTGCCCATTTCCTTCGTCGCGGTCTCGGCGAGGTGGCGCTTGTTCGCCTCGAACCGGTCGGCGATCGCGGTGAGCAGCGCGGTCCGCTGTGCGATATCGCTCGCCCGCCACGACCGGAACGCCGCCTCCGCCCGTGTCAGAGCGGCCTCGATCGCGTCGTCGTCCAGCGCCGCGAAGGTCGCGCCTGCTTCGCCGGTCGCCGGGTTGATGCTGGTGAACATGCGCGTCTCCTTCATGGGCAAGATAGGCCGGGGCAATGTAGGGACGCCGATCGCGTTGCGGGAGGTTGAATTGGTTCGACCCGCAGCGCATAGCGACGTCATGACCGAGGAGACCGACATCGCCGCGCTTTCGTTCGAGGATGCGCTGAAGGAACTCGAACGAATCGTTTCCCGTCTCGAAAGCGGTGACGCGCTGCTCGACGAGGCGATCGCCCTTTACGAACGCGGCGACGCGCTGCGCGGGCAATGCGCCGCCCGGCTCGATGCGGCGCAGGCCCGGATCGAGGCGATCCGGGCCGATGCCGACGGCCGCGTCGCCGGCACCACGCCCTTCGCGGCCGGATGACACAGGCCATGGCGCAGGGCAGCCTCGCGCTCGAATCGGCGATGCGCGACGTGGCGGAAGAGATCGACCGTCAGTTCGATCTGCTGCTGCCCGTCCCCGCCGATCCCCGCGCGCGCCTCTATGCGGCGATGCGCCATGCCGCGATCGGCGGCGGCAAGCGGCTCCGCCCGCTCCTCACCTTCGCCAGCGCGAGCCTGTTCGCGGTCGATCCCGCCTGCGCTTCACGCGCCGCGATCGCGGTCGAGTGCATCCATGTCTATTCGCTGATCCATGACGATCTGCCCGCGATGGACAATGACGATCTGCGCCGCGGCAAGCCGACCGTCCACCGCGCCTTTGACGAGGCCACGGCGATCCTCGCCGGCGACTGTCTCCATGCGCTTGCCTTCGAGGTGCTGGCCGATCCCGCCACCCATGCCGACCCCTTCGTCCGCGTCGAGCTGGTCACCGAGCTCGCTCGCGCCGCCGGCCCCGTCGGCATGGCCGGCGGGCAGATGATGGACCTGATAGCGGAGCAATCGAGCTTCGACCTGGCCACCGTCACCCGCTGCCAGGCGCTCAAGACGGGTGCGCTGATTTCCTGGGCGGTCGAGGCGGGCGCGATTCTCGGGCGCGTTCCGCCCGAAGGACGTACCGGACTTCGCGGCTATGCGCGCGACATCGGTCTCGCCTTCCAGATCGCCGACGACCTGCTCGATGCCGAGGGGGACGAGGAGGCCGCAGGCAAGAAGCTGCGCAAGGACGCCGACGCCGGCAAGGAGACCTTCCTCACCCTGCTCGGCCCCGAGCGAGCACGCGCGCAGGCGGGCCTGCTGGTCGATCAGGCGATCGCGCATCTCCACGCCTTCGGAGCCGAGGCCGACCTGCTCCGCGACATCGCCCGCTACGTGCTCGAGCGCGACCGCTGACTCTCCTGGGAGCCTGACCATGACCATCCGCACCGGCGTCTACCCCGGCACCTTCGATCCGATCACGCTCGGCCATATGGACATCATCCGCCGCGGCGCGAAGCTGGTCGATCGGCTCGTCATCGGCGTCACCACCAACCCGTCGAAGAACCCGATGTTCACCGTCGAGGAGCGGATGGAGATGGTGAAGCGCGAGGTCGCGGGAATCGCGGGCGAGATCCATGTCGTCAGCTTCGATTCGCTGCTCATGGACTTTGCCGAGCGCGAAGGGGCGAGCGTCATCATCCGCGGCCTGCGTGCCGTCGCCGACTTCGAATACGAGTATCAGATGGCCGGCATGAACCAGCAGCTGAACAGCCGGATCGAGACCGTCTTCCTGATGGCCGACGTCTCGCTCCAGCCGATCGCCAGCCGCCTGGTCAAGGAGATCGCGATGTTCGGCGGCGAGATCGCCAAGTTCGTCACGCCCGCGGTCCGCAACGAAGTCGCCGCGCGGGTCGAGGTGATCGGCCGCAAGGGATCGTAGCACCCCATCGCGCCGCAATTCCGCCACCCGGCTCAATCATTTTGCCGCAGCGTGCGAATTGCTCTAAGCCGCTGCAACTCCTAGTCCCGTGAGGATGTCGATGCGTTCTGTTGCCCTGATTCTCGCCTTCGCGGCCTCGCTCTTCGCCGTTCCGGCAAGCGCGCAATATGTGCCCGGTCCCGCCGGCCGCCCCACGCCGCCCGCCACGACCGACAAGGAAAATCTCTGGCTGCTCGACCTGTCGACCGGCGGCCGCGTCACGATCTGGCTGCGTCCTGACGTCGCGCCGAAGATGGTTCAGCGGGTCAAGGAACTCACTCGCAGGAAATTCTACGACGGCCTGCCCTTCCACCGCGTGATCGAAGGCTTCATGGCGCAGGGCGGCGATCCCAAGGGCGACGGCACCGGCGGCTCCGACCAACCCGACCTCCCCAAGGAATTCAACTATCTTCCGCACGTCCGCGGCGCCGTTTCGGCCGCCCGCGCCGAAAGCGAGGACAGCGCCAACAGCCAGTTCTTCATCATGTTCACGCCGCGGCTCGGCCTCGATCAGAAATATACGGTGTTCGGCCGCGTGCTCGACGGAATGCAGTATGTCGATGCGATCCCGCGCGGCGAACCGCCCGCGGAACCGGCCAAGGTGCTCCACGCCTATATCGCCGCCGACAATCCCCCGGCCTACGCCCCGCCGCCGCCGCCCGCGCCGGTGCAAGAGCCCGCGGCGCTCCCGCCCGGCCCCGGCAAGAAGTGAGCTTGACCCTCCCCGGCACGGGGGGGATTTGAGTTCCGCATGAACGTCGATCTGTTCGATTTCGAGTTGCCGCCCGAGCGCATTGCGCTGCGCCCGGCGAGCCCGCGCGATTCGGCGCGGCTGCTGCTGCTCGACGGTGCGCTGACCGGGGATCGCAGCGTCGGCGATCTCCCCGCGCTGCTCGCGCCCGGCGACCTGCTCGTCTTCAACGACACCCGCGTCATCCCCGCCCAGCTCGAGGGCATGCGGGGAGAGGCGAAGATCGGCGCCACGCTGCACAAGCGCGAGGGGCCGCGCCACTGGATCGCCTTCATCCGCAACGCCAAGCGCCTGCGCACCGGCGAGACGATCGATTTCGGCAACGCCGTCACCGCCGTCGCCGAGGCGCGCCACGACGATGGCAGCTTCACCTTGTTCTTCCCCGGCGACGAGCCGGTCGAGCTGCTGCTCGAACGCGCCGGTCGGATGCCGCTCCCGCCCTATATCGCCGCCAAGCGCCCGACCGATGCGCGCGACGCCGACGATTATCAGACGATGTTCGCGAACGAACCGGGCGCCGTCGCCGCGCCCACCGCCGCGCTGCACTTCACCCCCGGCCTCATGTCCGCGCTCGAAGCGGCTGGGATCGGGCACACCACCCTCACCCTCCATGTCGGCGCGGGCACCTTCCTGCCGGTCAAGGCCGAGGACACCGACGATCACCGGATGCACGCCGAATGGGGCCGCATCGATCCGGCCACGGCGGACAGGCTCAATGCCGTCCGCGCCGCCGGCGGGCGCGTCATCGCGGTCGGCACCACCAGCCTGCGGCTGATCGAAAGCGCCACCGGAGACGACGGCGTCATCCGCCCGTTCGAGGGCGACACCGCGATCTTCATCACACCGGGCTATCGTTTCCGCGGCATCGACGGGCTCGTCACCAACTTCCATTTGCCGCGCTCGACCCTGTTCATGCTGGTCTCGGCATTGATGGGATTGGAGCGAATGCAGGCGGCCTATGCCCATGCTATTGCGGCGGGCTACCGCTTCTATAGCTATGGCGACGCCAGCCTGCTTTTGCCCGGAAAACCCGCATGATCCTCTTCGCCGCCGCCCTGCTTGCAGCACAACAGCAGCCCGCCGCTCCCGGCGTGCCGCTCCAGCCCCCGCAGCCCGGCGCCGAACCGATCCCGCTGATGATCGCCGAGCCGGTGGCGATGGCGATCGCCGCCTTCGATGCCGACGGCGACGGCATCGTCGCCCGCGCGGAGTTCGACACAGGCGTGCGCAGGAGCTTCGACGCGGTGGCGAAGGGGCAAGCTTCGATCGGCTATATCCAGTTCGGCGACTGGTCGGAGCGTTGGCTGGGCAATCGCAACGCGCTGCCCAGCCCGTTCGAGGTCGATCAGGACGGCGACAACCGCATCAGCCTGGGCGAGCTTCAGGCGCGCTTCACCCTGTTCTTCACGCGCTTCGATCGCGACAAGAACGGCTCGATCGCCCGCAGCGAGCTGCTCACCACGCGCCCGGTGCCGCAACCCGGCGGCCGCCCGGGTGAGAAGGACGACCGCCGCAAGCGTCGTTAGGGTTCAATGGCGGCACCGGCCCGCTCCCCACCCGGCCACCCATTTCAGTGTATCTTGATGGGTGGCCGGGTGGGGAGCGGGCCGGTGCCGCGATTCAGCGAAGCTGAATCCCACTCAACGCCTACAGCGAACGATCGGCGTAGATCGCCATTGCCTCGGCGATGAAGTCCGCCGTGCCCGGCAATGCGCCATCGTCATAGGTTCCCCGGAACTCGGGATTCTCGACATAGAAACGGCCCAGCCCCGCGAACGCCTTCGCGTCCGGGATCCAGCTATGGCAGACCCAGGCATAATGGCGCGCGGTCACCGCCTGCGCGGCATCCGATCCCGGCTCCGCCCCCTCGGCGAACAGCCGCTGGAAATCGCTGCGGATCGCCTCCATCTCGGCCTGGATCGCCGCGACCTTCTCCTTGGAAAAGCTTCGCGCCTTGACCTGCGCCGCGTTCACCGCCTCCTCGCCCCAGAAATGCTTCGCCTCCCGCTCCCAGCGTTCGCGGGTCTCGGGCGCGATGCCTGCATAATAGTCGCTGTCTGCCATTGTCTCATCCTTTTCGAGCGATGCGATCGTGCGGTCGATCGTGCGGATGAGGTCGCGATACTGGTCGATCCGCGCCGCCAGTGCGGTGCGATGCCCCTTGAGGGCCGTCAGCGGATCGAAGCGGGGATCGTCGAGGATCGAACCGATCTCGCCGAGCGCCATCCCCAGTTCGCGATAGAACAGGATCTGCTGCAGCCGCAGCAATTCCGTCCGGCCGTAATAGCGATAGCCATTGGCCCCGACATGCGCCGGCTTGAGCAGGCCGATCGCATCATAGTGATGGAGCGTGCGCACGCTGATACGCGCCGCCTTCGCCACCTGCCTTACCGTTCGCATGCCGTTCCTCATCTTCACGCGAATCGCCCTATCGGGGATGACGCAGCGTCAGGGTCAAGCCCCGCGCGACTGGATGACGACCTGGCCTGAATTCACCTTGTTTGACCCTGGCTCGGCTGCCCGCGATTTGCATCTTCAGTGTCCTAGCATCACATGGCACCCAGCGGTTAAGGTCATGCCCATGCACGGTTCGCACAACCATTCCGGCCATTCGCACGCGGGACACAGCCACGCCCCGGCCGATTTCGGCCGCGCCTTCGCGATCGGCACCGCACTCAACCTCGCCTTCGTGCTGGTCGAGGGGATGGCCGGCATCGTCACCGGATCGATGGCGCTGCTCGCCGACGCCGGGCACAATCTCTCCGACGTTCTCGGACTGCTGATCGCATGGGGCGGCGCCGAACTCGCCAAGCGCCCCGCCTCGCGCCGCTTCACCTATGGCCTCAGCAGTTCGACGATCCTCGCCGCGCTCGCCAATGCCGTGCTGCTGCTGTTCGCGGTCGGCGCGATCGCGCTCGAGGCGGTGCAGCGTTTCCAGGATCCGCCGCCCGTCGCCGGCCTCACCGTGATGATCGTCGCCGGGATCGGCATCCTCATCAACGGCGCGACCGCCTTCATGTTCATGCGCGGGCGTGCGGGCGATATCAACATTCGCGGCGCCTATCTCCACATGGTCGCCGACGCCGCGGTATCGGCGGGCGTGGTGCTGGGCGGCGGTCTGATCCTGCTCACCAACGCGTCCTGGATCGACCCGGCGATCAGCCTCGTCATCGTCGCGGTGATCCTGTGGAGCACCTGGGGGTTGCTGCGCGATTCGGTGACGATGGCGCTCCATGCCGTTCCGGCCGGAATCGATCCGGAGAAGGTCGAGGACATGCTCGCGACGCTTCCAGGCGTCACCCGCGTCCACGATCTCCACATCTGGCCGATGAGCACGACCGAATCGGCGCTCACCGCACATCTGCTGATCCCCGGCGGCCACCCGGGCGACGCATTCCTAGACGATGTCCAGCACCGGCTCGAGCATGATTTCGGGATCGGCCACGCCACGCTTCAGATCGAGGTTGGCGACGGCGATCCGTGCCGGCTCCACAACGGGCACGGGCACAAACAGGGGCACGGCAATCACCAGCATGACGATCACGATCACGACGGCCACAGCCATGGCTGAACCGGGTCCGCCGCCGCGGCTCGTGATCTTCGACTTCGACGGCACCCTGTCCGACAGCGGGGGGTGGTTCCTGTCGATCCTCGACCATCTTGCGGACCGCTACGGCTTCCGGCGCGTGGGCACGCACGAGGTCGAATCGCTGCGCCGGATGCCGACGCAGGCGGTGATCCGCCACATCGGCGTGCCGCGCTGGAAACTGCCCTTCATCGCCCGCTATGTCCGCCGTCTGTTCGGCCGCCACGCGCATCAGGTCCAGCTGTTCGATGGCGTGCCGGAAATGCTCGCGGCGATCCAGGCCGCCGGCATCCGCATTGCCGTCGTCACCTCGAACAGCGAAGCCAATGCCCGCGCCGTGCTCGGCCCGGACAATGCCGCCCGCATCAGCTGGTGGGCCTGCGGCGCATCGCTGTTCGGCAAGGCGCCCAAGTTCCGCAAGGTGCTCAAGGCCAGCGGCATCCCGCCGCATCAGGCCCTGTCGATCGGCGACGAGACGCGCGATATCGACGCGGCGCGTGATACCGGCGTCCGGGCGGGCGCAGCGCTATGGGGCTATGCCAGCCCCGACGCGCTCGTCCATCTCGATCCCGATATCGCCTTCGCCGGTCCGCGGGCGGTGATCGACCATCTCGGTTCAACCAAGGTGGACGGCTAGCCACACGGTCGGCGTATCGGTTCGCGTCACCCAGTGCCGCGTGCCGCCCGGGATCAGCAGATGATCGCCCGGCGCCAACGCCACTTCGTCACCTCCCTCCAGCCGGATCGCCGCGCTTCCGGCCAGCACCACCACCCATTCATCCGCATCCTGCACGAAGGGCCGGTCCTCGGGCGTCGCCTGCCCGCCCGACACGATCCGCTCGATCCGCACCCCCGGCCGGTCGAGCAGTGCGGTGAATACCTCGCCCGCCACGGTGGACGGCAATGGCGCGAACAGGTTGGCGATACGGGGCTGGTCCATGCGGAATGTGTTGCGTCCTTCGCGGCGAAGGTCAAAGGGCAGCGGATGCCCCGTTTCGACTTCACCATCCACGCTACCGACGGCAAGGCGCGCACCGGCACGATCGCGATGCAGCGCGGCGAGATCCGCACCCCCGCCTTCATGCCCGTCGGCACCGCTGCCACCGTAAAGGCGATGAAGCCGCAGGACGTCCGCGCCTCGGGCGCCGACATCCTGCTCGGCAACACCTATCATTTGATGCTCCGCCCCGGCGCCGAGCGCGTCGACCGGCTCGGCGGGCTGCACGGCTTCATGGGCTGGGACCGTCCGATCCTCACCGACAGCGGCGGCTATCAGGTGATGAGCCTGTCCGAGCTGACCAAGCGCAGCGAGGAAGGCATCGTCTTCAAGTCGCATCTCGACGGCACGCGCCACATGCTCAGCCCCGAGCGGTCGATGGAGATCCAGCGGCTGCTCGGCTCGAACATCGTCATGGCGTTCGACGAACTGGTTCCGACCACCTCGACGCGCGAGGTGCAGGCCGCAGCGATGGAGCGCTCGATGCGCTGGGCCAGGCGTTCGCGCCAGGGCTTCGACGCCGGCGGTGCACATGCGCAGAACAACGCGCTGTTCGGTATCCAGCAGGGCGCATTGGACGAGGGGTTGCGCAAGGCCAGCGCCGACGCGCTGCTCGACATCGGCTTCGACGGCTATGCCGTGGGCGGCCTTGCAGTCGGTGAGGGACAGGAAGCGATGTTCGCTTGTCTCGACTATGCGCCGGGCCAGCTCGACCCCGCCAAGCCCCGCTATCTGATGGGCGTCGGCAAGCCCGACGACATCGTCGGCGCGGTCGAGCGCGGGATCGACATGTTCGACTGCGTCCTCCCCACCCGCTCGGGCCGCACCGGGCAGGCCTTTACCCGGCAAGGGCCGATCAACATCCGCAACGCGAAGTTTGCCGAGGATCAGGGGCCGCTCGACCCGGCCTGTGCCTGCCCGACCTGCGGCACCTTCACGCGCGCCTATGTCCACCACCTCGTCCGCGCGGGCGAGATCCTCGGCGCGATGCTGATGACCGAGCATAATCTGTGGTTCTATCAGGCGCTGATGGCCGATCTGCGCGCCGCGATCGGGCAAGGCCGGCTCACCGCCTTCGCGAACGATTTCCGTGCTACCTATTATGGCAAAGGCTGATTGCGCCGCTGGCTCCGGAGTCTTACTCCTGTGAAACAGAGGAGTATCCAGTGACCGACCAACGCGACGACCAGGACGAAATCGCCAACGAAATCACCGCCGCCGCCCGCGCAGCGCGGGAGACCGCCGAGCGCGCAGAAGGCACGCGCAAGCCCGGCGAAGGCAAGAAGTGGCCGCTCGGCAAGATCGGTATCGGCATCGGTTCCGCCGCTCTCGCCGCCGCGGTGATCTACGCCGCGCGCAACCGCAAGAAAGACTGACCCCCTCCCTCCAGACCGGAGACCCGAATGCGCCTGACCCGCACCGCGCTGTACCTGAGCGCCGCCCTGCTTCCCTTCGCCGCACATGCGCAGGACGCCGCCCCGGCACCCGCGAAGGAGATCAAGGTCGCGCCGCTCGCCTATACCGAGCGCACCCTGCCCAACGGGCTCAAGGTGTACGCGATCCGCGACACCTCGACCGCCAATGTTTCGGTCCAGGTCTGGTACGATGTCGGCAGCAAGGATGACCCGGCGGGCAAGTCGGGCTTCGCCCACATGTTCGAGCATCTGATGTTCAAGGGTACGAAGAACCTGGTCGACGAGCAGATGGACCGGCTGACCGAGGATGTCGGCGGGTACAACAACGCCTCGACCAACTCGGACTACACCAATTACTTCGAAGTGGTTCCGGCCAACCACCTCGAACGCCTGCTGTTCGCCGAGGCCGATCGCATGGCGAGCCTGGTGGTCAGCGAGAAGGTGTTCGCGAGCGAGCGCGACGTGGTGAAGGAGGAACTGCGCAACCGCGTCCTCGCCTCCCCCTATGGCAAGCTCTTCTACATCTACTTCCCGAACATCTCCTATTCGACTCACCCCTATGCCCGCCCCGGTATCGGCAGCATCGAGGATCTCGACGCCGCGACGATCGGCGACATCCGCGCCTTCCACGCGACCTATTACCGGCCGGACAATGCCGTTCTGGTGGTCGCAGGGAATTTCGACCCGGCTCAGCTGGACAAATGGGTAGACAAATACTTCGCCGGAATCGCCAGGCCCAACCGCCCGATCCCGCGGGTCACCGTCGCCGAGCCGCCGCGCACAACCGCAACGCGCCAGACGGTCTATGAGGCGAACACGCCGCTCCCGGCGGTGCTGCTGAGCTACCAGCTTCCGCCTGACAATGATCCCGATACGCCCGCGCTCGCGGTGCTTGACGGCATCCTGTCGGGGGGCGAGAATTCGCGGCTCTATCGCAACCTCGTCTATCGCGATCAGTTGGCGGCGCAGGCCGACACCTTCCTCGACACGCGCCAGTCGACCGGTTCCTACGCAATGTACGCGATCCTCGCCGGCGGCAAATCGGCCGAAGATGGCGAGAAGGCGATGCGCCGCGAGATCGCCGATCTGCGCGACACGCCGGTGAGTGAGGCGGAGCTCGCCGAAGCAAAGAACGAGATTCTCACCGCCTCGTTGAAGAGCCGCGAGACCGCCGAGGGCAAGGCATCGACCCTCGCCAATTCGATCATCGTCGGCGGAAATCCCAAGGCGGCCGATCAGCAACTCGCCGCCGTCGCCCGCGTCACCGCCGCCGACGTCCAGCGCGTCGCGCGCAAATATCTGGGAGATAACCAGTCGGCTGCGCTGATCTATCTGCCCGACGCCATGGCCAAGGGCGCTAAAGGCGACACCATCGCCGTCGCCTCGACGGTCAAGGTCGCTCCGCTCGTCGTGCCGAGTGACGTCGTCATCCACACCCAGGCGCCCGAAGGCCAGCGCGTCGCCGTCCCGAACCCCGGCGCCCCGGTCTCGCCGGTCATCCCCAAGGCGATCGAAACCAGGCTCGCCAACGGCCTGCGCGTCATCGTGGTCGAGAAGCGCGACCTGCCGATCGTCACCGCCACGGTCGTCGCTCCCGCAGGCGGCGGAAGCGATCCGAACGGCAAGGCCGGCACCGCCGCGCTCGCCGCGGACCTGCTGACCAAGGGTACCGCCACTCGCTCGGCCGAGCAGATCGCACAGCAGGTCGAATCGCTCGGCGGGTCGATCGGTGCGGGCGCGGACTGGGACGCCGCTTTCGCCACCGTCACGGTCAAGGCCGATCAGATCGATCCCGCGCTCGCCATCCTCGCCGATGTCGCGCGCAACCCCGTTTTCGCGCAGGCGGAGATCGACCGCGCGCGAAAGCAGGCGCTCGACGGGGTCGCAGTGCAGCTCAAGGATCCGGGCGCGCTGTCGGGCATCGTCGCCAGCCGCACCGTGTTCGGAGAGCAGGCCTATGGCAATATGCTCTCGGGCACGGTGACCTCGCTCCCGAAAATCACGCGCGACGATATCACCAGTGCCTATCGCAACGCCTGGATTCCGTCTCAGGCAGCGCTGGTGGTGGTCGGAGACATTGCGCAGAAGGACGCTACCGCTCTCGCGCAGAAGCTGTTCGGCGACTGGAAGACCGGTGTTCACGACGGCGTTCCGGACGGGGATAGCGCCCGCGCTGCCCCGCGCGTCGTCGTCGTCGATATGCCCGGTGCAGGTCAGGCGGGCGTCGTCATCGCCCGCCCCGGCATCGCGCGTGCCGACAAGGATTTCTACGCGGCCCAGGTCGCCAACGCCACGCTCGGCGTCGGCTTCACCTCGCGCCTCAACCGGGAAATCCGCATCAAGCGCGGCCTCGCCTATGGCGCGGGCAGCAGCGTCGATGCGCGCCGCGCGCCGGGCATCGTCACCGCCTCCACGCAGA
This sequence comes from Sphingomonas koreensis, assembly GCF_002797435.1. Classification (NCBI taxonomy): domain Bacteria; kingdom Pseudomonadati; phylum Pseudomonadota; class Alphaproteobacteria; order Sphingomonadales; family Sphingomonadaceae; genus Sphingomonas; species Sphingomonas koreensis. Next base: position 1,057,375 of record NZ_PGEN01000001.1, read on the forward strand.
CCAAGAATCCCTCGGCACCGGAAGTGGTCTCGCTGATCGCCGCGGAGATGAAGAAGCTCGGCGAGACCCCCGTCCCCGCCGCCGAACTGGATTCGCGCAAGGCGGTGCTGGTCGGCAGCTTCGGCCGCCGGATCGAACGGACCGACGGCATCGCCGGCGCGCTCGCCGACTATGTGGCCGAGGGCGTGCCGCTCGACACGCTGTCTACCTACATCCCCTCGATCCAGGGCGTCGACCCCGCCAGGGTCCAGGCCGCGGCGAAGAAGGTGCTCGACCCGGCCCGCGCCAGCATCATCGTGGTCGGCGATGCCAAGTTGTTCGTGGACGAGCTGCGCAAGGCCCACCCGAATCTCGAGGTGATCCCTGCGACCTCGCTCAACCTCGACAGCGCGATGCTGAAGTAAACCCTTGGCCTCTCCCCCCCGAGGGAGAGGCCTGACCTTCCAAAGCTTACCTTAACCACCAATCGTCTCGCCCCGGGACGGCCCGAAATCCGGGGCAGAAAATTCACCCGTTCTGCGCTATGGGACCCGCCTGACGAGGCCATTGCCTCGCATGGGAACCCATCGTGCTGCGGCAATTCACGCGACTACAGCTTCGGGGAATCGTGGCGGCGCTGCTGGTGTCGCTGGTCGGCGCGGGCTTTTCGGCCCATGCCGGCTTCTCGGCGTTGAGCGCGGGCGACGAGCGCGTCACCCTCCCCGGCCCCGCCCCCACCGGCTATGAGGCCGACGACCATTTCCCGGGCTCCGCATACTATCAGCTCGCCAGCGACGAGACCGCTGCCCCCGCCGCCGGCGTGACCGGCACCGTCGCGCTGCCCGCGGGCCCGGAACCCGCCGACTACGCGCCCGATCCGACGCTCCGCCCTGCCGCCCCCTTCGTCATGCGCGGCACGCCGCAGGACAAGGCACGCGCGCTCGAATGCCTCACCACCGCCATCTATTACGAAGCCGCGAACGAGCCGGACGACGGCCAGCGCGCGGTGGCGCAGGTGATCCTCAACCGTGTCCGCCATCCCACCTTCCCCGCCACCGTGTGCGGCGTGATCTATCAGGGGTCGGAAAAGGCCGGTTGCCAGTTCAGCTATGCCTGCGACGGAGCCATGGCCCGCCGCCCGTCGCGCGCCGCCTGGCTGCGCGCATCGCGCGTCGCCGCCTCGGCGCTCGCGGGCGAAGTGTTCGCGCCAGTTGGCATGGCGACCCATTATCATACCTATGCCGTCACCCCGTCGTGGAACCGCAGTCTGGTGATGACCGGGGTGTTCGGCGCGCATTTCTTTCACCGGTGGAAGGGCTATTGGGGCACCGGTGCCGCGTTCAAACAGGCTTATCTCGGTGGTGAGCCCTATCCCGGCCCGCATCCGCGCGCAGTCACCGCGGCCGAGGTCGCGGCCGCCGCAGCAGCCGCGACGGTACCGATGCCCGCGATGCCCGGCACCACTGCTTCGGCCGCCCAGCCGCAGCCCGTGCCCGTGCCTGTGCCCGTCCAGCAGGAATATGCCCGCAGCGGCGACGTGCGCCCTGAATATTCGGCAGCGCCCGAGTCGCAGGTGCTCGACAAATGGAAGGACAGCGGCCAGCCGCTGCGCTGAAGGGCAACGAAAACGGCCCCCGCCCGTCAGGGCGGAGGCCGTCATGCGTGTCACCCGTTCAACGGCTCAGCGGCGATAGCCACGGTCCCAGTCGCGGCGTTCCCAGCGGATCTTGCGCGCCAGCGCGTCGAAGCGGCGGTCGAGGTCGCGGCGCTCCGCCATCGTCAGACCCGGAGCCGAGCGGCGATAGCGATATTCGAGATTGGCGATCCCGCGGAACTCAGCCCGCAGCCGCGCAGCCTCACGCCGGTTGAGCTGGCCGGAACGCACGCCGCGGTCGATCCGCTGATCGAGCTGCGCCTGGCGCTGGTTGATGCCCCACCAGCCCTGCTGGGCCGACGCGGCGGGAATGGTGGTCGCCGCGATACCAAGACCGGCGATCAGCATTGCGATCTTCTTCATCTCTGCTCTCCTCACTCAAAAACAGGACCGCTCCTTTGCGGTCGAACATCGGTATCCGCCCCGCCTGTCGCAGTGGTTTCACCAAAGTCGTGCTTTTGTGTCGCCGATTGTCGCAGCCGCGCGGGCTTCGTTCATCTTTCCTGCACCCTTAATTGCGGCCCGAATGTGTGTTATTTGAACAAAACACCTTGTCAGACCCCGGGAAAGGACCCATCTTCAAGTCATGCTGAATCTGGTCTCTATCGTCGTCGGCGTTATCGCCCTTCCGGTGATGCTGCTCGGTCTCATTCCGCTGCTGGGTTGGCTCAACTATCTGGTGATCCCGCTCGCGGTGCTCGGCGCGGCATTGGGCGCGCTGTCGGATTCGAACACTGGCCGCAACCTCAACCTGATCGTGCTGCTGGTCGGCTTCGTCCGGCTGTGGCTCGGCGGATTCATTCTTTGACGTGACAAGAACGGGGTCCGGCACGCCGGACCCCGCGGCCATCATGGCTTAGCGGCAACGCACGTTGCCGCGGTCAATCGATGAGCCGAGCGCTGCCCCGCCCGCTGCGCCTAGCAGCGTCGCGAGCGTGCTCGACCGGCCATTCGACAGAGCGTTGCCGATCAGGCCGCCGGCGATGCCACCGACGATAAGCCCGGTCGTGCCGTCGCTGCGGCGGCAATAATAGCGTCCGTCACGGCCGCGATAGATGCGGTCCGCGCGCGTCAGGCGGCGTTCGCGATAGTAGCGGCCGTCGCGATAATAGTCGTCGGCATAATAGTAACGCTGGCCGCGCGCCGGGCGGTTCCAGTCATAATCGCGATAGCGGCGCCAATCGCGCCGGTCCTCGCGATAGTCGCGGCGCGCATCGCGCACTTCGCGGCGATATTCGCGCTGGGCGTCGCGCACGTCGCGCGGACTGTCGGCGCGACGTACGTCGCGGCGATAGTCGCGTTCCGCATCGCGAACCTCCTTGCGATATTCGCGTGCCGCTTCGCGCGGCGTCTGCTGGGCCATGGCGGGGATCGGGGTAAGGACCACCGAGACCATCATGGCGGCGATCATGGGGGTACGCATGATACTCTCCTGCCTTTTGAACCCCCATTCAACGGGCGGGGCGCGGGCAGGTTGCATGAACGCAAAACGACCTCGCGTTCATCCTACGGCCAGATTTTAACGCTGCGTTTACAGGCGCTTCCTGCCTGGATAGGCAAATAGCAGGTCGCTGTCGGGGGATGCGGTGAGCACCGCGTTTCCGGTCAGGGTCAGGCACTCGCCGGCCTTCCACGCGACTCCGTCGATTTCACCGTCTCCGCGCACCGGCACCAGCCAGCCGGTGACCCCGTCGGGCATCCGCAGCGCGCGATCGCCGCCGGGCCAGCGCTCCACCACGAATTTGGGACCTTCGACCAGGATCGTCCGTCCCGGCTCGACCTCGCCCGGCATCGGCGCATCGACGAACGGCACCGCATCGGCCACCGCAACGCCGTCCTCCAGATGCAGGTCGCGCGGGCGGCCATAATCGTAGAGACGGTAGGTCGTCTCGCTGTTCTGCTGGATCTCGATCAGCGTGATTCCCGCGCCGATCGCATGGATGGTCCGTGACGGGGCGTAGATGAAGTCCCCGGCCTTGACCGGCTTCCAGTCGAGCAGCGTTTCGATCGATCCATCCAGCGCCGCCGCGCGCAAGGTCGTGTCATCGACCGGTTCATGCGTGCCCAATGCGATCGTCGCCCCCGGCTCGGCCGCCAGGATCACCCAGCACTCGTCCTTGCCGCGCGGCAACCCCCGCGCACGCGCCTGCGTATCGTCAGGATGCACCTGGACGGACAGCTTCTCGCTGGTGAAGAGATATTTGATCAGCAGCTCGGGCGCGCTGTCGCCCGGCGACTGGAACCAGATCTCGCCCACCGGCTCGCCATCGGGCGCAGGATCTGCGAATCCCGGCCACAGACTGTGTCGTCCCCAAGGTTTCTCCACCCGGTGCGGGGCCAGAAGGGTCGCGGACATAGCGTCTCCATGCGGGATTCGGGACACGCAGGCAACGCGCCATCGTGCGCCTTCGATCCCCGCCCCCCGCGCCGTCCGCACAAAACATCCCGCCGTGGCGGATGAGGATCGCCGAAATGCCCGCTTGGCGCATTTCCAAACACGCTTTAAGAACCGCGCCATGCGTATGCTTCCGATCCGTACCACCGCCCTTGTTCTCGTTGCGGCGCTCGCGCTTGCCGGCTGCGCCCGCGGTGGCGGCACCCGCGCCGACCTGCCCTATGTCGCGCGCGACGTGGGCACGCTCTACACAGCGGCCAAGGACCGGCTCGACCGGGGCCAGTACAAGCTTGCGGCGGCGCTGTTCGATGAAGTCGAACGCCAACATCCCTATTCGGTCTGGGCACGCCGTGCGCAGCTGATGGGAGCCTTCGCCTACTATCTCGACCGCAACTACACCCAAGCCATCCAGTCGTCGCAGCGCTTCCTCGCCGTCCACCCCGGCAACCGTGACGCGCCCTATGCCTATTATCTGATCGCGCTCAGCTATTACGAGCAGATCAGCGACGTGACGCGCGACCAGAAGATCACCCAGCAGGCGCTCGACGCGCTGGGCGAGCTCAACCGCCGTTACCCCAACACCCGCTACGCCGCCGATGCACGCCTCAAGGTCGATCTCGTCCGCGATCACCTCGCGGGCAAGGAGATGGAAGTCGGCCGCTACTATCAGGTGCGCGGCCAATGGCTCGCCGCGATCATCCGCTTCCGCACCGTAGTCGATACCTACCAGACCACCACCCACACGCCCGAGGCGCTGATGCGCCTCACCGAATCCTATCTCGCGCTCGGCGTGAAGGAGGAGGCGAAGAAGGCCGCGGCGGTGCTCGGCGCAAACTATCCCGGCACGCAATGGTATGCGCGCGCCTACGAGCTGATCGGCAAGCATGGCGAGGCGGTGGCCGTCCCCGCGTCCGCCGCTGCAACCGCGCCCAAGCTTGACGACGTGCCCAAGCCCAAGCCCGTCGACGACGAAACCAATTAGTCTGCGTTGCTCGTGCACGAGCGCACGAGGCGGCGTCAGCCCAAGGTTCCGGCGATGCGCAGCATCGATGGAATGGCTGCGGAGGGCGGTGCGGCTTTATCACGAGAAGCCCTCTCCCAAGGCGGAACAAAACGGGGTAACAGCGGCCGATGCTGACCGGCCTCAACATCCGCGATGTGGTGCTGATCGAGGCGCTCGACCTCGATTTCCGCGCGGGCCTCGGCGTGCTCACCGGCGAGACGGGCGCGGGCAAGTCGATCCTGCTCGATTCGCTGGGCCTCGCGCTCGGCATGCGCGCCGACAGCGGCCTCGTTCGCCAGGGCGCTGCACAGGCAGTCGTTACCGCGAGCTTCGAGTTGGCCGACCCCGCCCCGGTTGCGACGCTGCTCGCCGAAAACGGCATCGATTTCGACCCGAGCGAGCCCCTGCTCATTCGCCGCATCGTCAAGGCCGATGGCGGCAGCCGCGCCTTCGTCAACGATTCGCCCGCATCCGCCGCGCTGCTCCGCGAGCTCGGCGCCTTCCTTGTCGAGATCCATGGCCAGCATGATGACCGCGGCCTGCTCAACCCGCGGGGCCACCGCGTCCTGCTCGATATTTTCGGCAAGCTCGACACCGGTGCCGTCGCCGACGCGCATCGCGCCTTCCGCGCGGCAGAAGAGGAGTTGGCAGCCGCACGCGAGGAGCAGGAGAATGCCGCACGCGACCGCGAATGGCTCGAACACGCCGTCGCCGAACTCACCGCACTCGCCCCCGAGCCCGGCGAGGAAGAACAGCTCGCCGAGCGCCGCGCATCGATGCAACGCGGCGAGAAGATCGCGGGCGAACTTCAGGCGATCGCCGATCTGCTCGACGGCAGCGACGGCGCGCTCACCCGGCTTCGTCAGGCCGCGCGCATCCTTGAGCGCATCGCCGACGATCACCCGGCCCTCGCCGAATCACTCGCCGCGCTCGATCGCGCGTTGATCGAAGGCGGCACGACGCATGAGAAGGTGGACGAGGCGGCCGAGGCGCTCGCCTTCGATCCGCAGGCACTCGAAGCCGACGAAGCCCGGTTGTTCGAACTGCGCGGCCTTGCGCGCAAGCATCGCGTCCAGCCCGACGACCTCGCCGAGCTGACCGAGACCCTCTCCGCGCGCCTCGCCCGAATCGAGGGCGGCGAGGACACGATCCACCGCCTCGAAGCCGCGCTCGCCAAGGCCGAGGCAGCCTATACCCAGGCCGCCGAAACCCTGTCCGCCGCCCGCACTGCCGCGGCCGCGCGCCTTGACAGCGCAGTCGCGACCGAGCTCGCCCCGCTCAAGCTCGACGCCGCACGCTTCCGCACCGTGGTCGACCCGCTCCCACGCGACCAATGGGCCGCTTCGGGCCGCGACCGGGTGGAGTTCGAGGTGTCGACCAATCCCGGCGCCCCCTTCGCCCCGCTGATCAAGATCGCCTCGGGCGGTGAGCTTTCCCGCTTCATCCTCGCGCTCAAGGTTGCGCTCGCCGAAGAGGGCGGCGCGCGCACGCTGATCTTCGACGAGATCGACCGCGGCGTCGGCGGCGCGGTGGCCAGCGCGATCGGCGAACGTCTGGCCCGCCTGGCCGCGGACGCGCAATTGCTCGTGGTCACCCACAGTCCACAGGTCGCGGCGCGCGGCAGGCACCATCTGCTCATCGCCAAGAGCCATGACGGCCTCGTCACCCGCACGGGCGTTCGTGCGCTGGATAACGACGCTCGTCGAGAAGAAATTGCCCGCATGCTCTCCGGCGCTCAAATCACCGACGAGGCCCGCGCTCAGGCCGATCGTCTGCTGGAGACCGCATGATCCGTACGCTCCCCGTCGACGCCGCACTCGCGATTGCCGCCCCGGTCAGCGCACAGAAAATCCCGCCCATCTCGCTCGAACTCACCGTCCCCGCTCAGCCCGTACATCTCGCGCGCACCGACGGCATGCAGATCGCCTATGAGATCCGCGTCTCGAGCTTCCACCGATCGCCGCTTCGCCTGAACACGCTGGAGATCATCGATGGCGAAGGCCGCACGCTCGGCCGTTACGAAGGCGAGCAGCTGGCGGCACTGATCGGCGGCCAATGGGTCGCCGAGGATGCCGATCGCACGCTGGTCGCGCCCGGCGCGCACGCGCTGCTCTTCATCAACCAGCCTGTCGAACGCCCGGTCGCGGCGATCCGCCACCGGATCACCTACGCGATCCCCGAACGCCCGCCGGTTACGATCGAAAGCGCCCCGCGCGCCATCGCCGCGGCGCCCCGCCCCTTCGGCCCGCCGCTGCGCGGCGGCACCTGGTCGGCGGTCTACAAACCGGAGATGGAGTTCGGCCACCGCCGCTACGTCTACGCGCTGAACGGCACGCCGCGGGTTCCCGGCCGCTTCGCGATCGACTTCTTCCATGCCGACCGCAACCCGAAGGAACCCCGCTACGCCGCCGATCCGGGTTTCGGTGCCGAAGTGATCGCAGTCGCCGACGGCCAGGTCATCGCCGCGAGGGACGATTTTGCCGATCCGGTTCAGCGCAATCCCGACGAGCCGAGCGATCCCGAAAACGCCACCGGCAACTATATCGCGATCGACATCGGGAACGGGCGCATCGTGTTTTACGAGCATTTGAAGCAGGGCATCGCCGTCAGGAAAGGCGATCGCGTGCGCCGCGGCCAGCTGCTCGGCCGCGTCGGCGCCACCGGCCAGGTGGGCGGCACGCATCTTCACTTTCACGTCGCGGACACCAACTCTCCGCTTGGCGCCGAAGGTCTGCCGTTCGCGCTCGATGCGTTCGATCAGGTCGGCAACTGGGCGACGATCGATCGGGCCTTTTCTGGCGAACGCTGGCAGCCCGTCGCGCCGCGCCGCTTCACCGCCGCGATGCCGTCGCCGAACGTGGTGATCCGCTTTCCCTAGAGCCCTTTGGGCTTCTCGCCCTTCCTGGGCACCGTCCAGAAATAGATCGTCCGCCCGTTCACATCCTGCGTCTTGTCGGGCTCCCACGCGCCCATGCGGAAGGCATGGCTCACGATGCGGGTGCCGGGCTTCAATTCGGCGAGCAATTTGGGCCGCAGCTTCTCGTTCAGCGTATCGAGCAGATAGAGCGTCACCACGCTCGCATCGCTGAAATCGCTCGCGAACAGGTCCGCCTGGCGGAAGGTCACCTTGCCCTCCACGCCCTGCGCCTTTGCATTGGCATTTGCCTCGGCGATACGCTGCGGATCGATATCGATCCCGGTGGCCTTGACCCTGGCGCGCTTGACCGCCGCAATCGGGATTCGGCCGTCGCCCGATCCCAGATCGTAGAGCACATCGCCGTCTTTGACCTGCGCCATATCGAGCATTGCTTCGACCACCTCGGGCGGTGTGGGCACATAGATCACGTCCGGGGCACGGCTTTCCTGGGTGACGGCCGGCGCCGGACCGGGCGGCGGCTGGATCGCACTGCCCGCCATCAGCATGGCGGCGGCGGTGAAGATGAGCTTCATGGGCATGGCTCCTCGTCAGGCTTCAGGAACAGGAGCAGGACTGCACCTGTTCCCAGTACGGCAACCCCCGCAAACGCGCCCCAGCCGGTATAGGCCAGGCTGGACCATAGCAGATACGCCGTCGTCGCGCAGAAGACGGCGGGAAGAACGGGATAGAGCGGCGCGCGGAACGGCCGCTCGACCTCCGGGAAACGCTGCCGCAGCACGAACAGCGCGACCCCGACCAGCAGCAGGAAGAACCAGAAGACCGGCGCGGTATATTCCACCGCCAGTTGGAACCCGTCGCGGGCGAAGGCACCGGCCACGACCAGTGCCAATGCCACCGCGCCCTGTGCCAGCAACGCATTGCCCGGGGTGTCGCGCCTCATGTCCCACCGCCCGAGCCAGCGCAGAGCATTGAAGCGACGGCCCAGCGCCGCCGCGGTGCGTCCGCCGGTGATCGCGGTCGCATTGGCGCTGGTCAGCGCTGCGACGGCCACCGCCGCACTGATCGCCGCCGCGCCGCCATCCCCCAGCGCACGGCGCATCACCTCCGCCGCCACCGCTTCGGACGACGCCAGCCCGGCAAAACCCAGCGCATGCAATGCGGCAAGGTTCATCAGTACATAGAGCAGCGTCACCAGCGCCAGTGCCGCCGCCATGATCGGCGCGATCCGCCGCGGCGGCGCCTTCATCTCGGCGGAGACGTAGACCGCCTCGCTCCACCCGCCATAGGCGAGCAGGACGAACACCATCATCAGCCCGATCGCGCCACCATCGCTCGCCGGTGCCGGCGCAGCACCCGCGGGGGCCACCATGAACCCCGCGACGATGATCGCGACCAGCCCGCCCACCTCCGCCAATGTCAGCCAGCGCTGCGCGGCCGCACCCCAGCGGATACCGAGCCAGTTGACCGCGCTCACCGCCAGCACGGCGATTCCGGCCCAGATCGCCGGCCCCGCCGGGCCCAGCGGCACAATCACCTGAAGATAGTCGCCGACGATGAATGCCAGCAGCGCCAGCGATCCGGTCTGGATCACCGCCAGCCGCGCCCAGGCGTAGAGGAACGCCAGCCGCTCGCCATAAGCACGGCCGAGGAAGTGATAATCGCCGCCCATATGCGGCCAAGCGGCCGCCATCTCGGCATAGCACAGCGCCCCCACGATCGAGAGCAGCCCGCCCGCGACCCAGGCCGCGATCATCGTCGCCGCGTCGGGCGCGAACCCCGCGACCATCGCCGGGGTGCGGAAGATGCCCGCCCCCACCACAATGCCCACGGTCAACGCGAACACATCGGCATCACCGATCGTACGGCGTGGAACGGCAGCCTCTGTCATCGGGGTCTGGGCACCGCATGAACTCCCTCAACCGGCAGACGTCGGGCGGTATCCAGCCAACCGGCCGCGCCCGTTCCGGTTTCGTAACCCCTCCCCGCCTGCGCCGAAAGGTGCTGTGCGAAGGTTGCAATGTTCGAATTGGTCTGCTTGCCTCGCGGCCATGCAGAACCAATCCCCCTTCCGCATACCCGCCACGATCCGCGGGCGTCGCCGGAAGGAGGACATCAGGGGGTACTTAGTGTGAGCTTTGACAGTTTCCGTGGTCGCAACGCGGCGCGAATCGCCTTGGGTGCAGCGCTGCTGGCGGTTGCAGCCCCCGCCGCCGCAACCCCGTCCGATGATCTTCGCACCTTGCTCGCGGAGCATTTCGCCTGGGTACAGAAGGAAAATCCCGGTTTCGCGCTGTCGATCGGCAATGCCGAATATGCGACCGAAGTCGGCGACGTCAGCCTCGCTGCGGAAGATCGCCGCGCCGCCGCCGAAGCAGCGTTCCTGAAGCGCCTCGACGCCATTGCCGATTCCGGCCTCTCGCCCGCCGAGCGCACGGACAAGGCGATCCTGCGCCGCCTGCTCGCCGAAAGCGTCGAATCGAACGGCTATGGCCAGCGCACGATGCTGTTCACCAGCTATTCCAACCCCTGGCAGGGCGCCGCCGGACAGGCCGACCGCCTGTCCTTCCGCCGCAAGGCCGACTACGCCAATTATCTGACCCGGCTCGAACAGTTCCCGAAGACCAACGACACGCTGATCGACATCACCGCGCAGGCAGTGAAGGGCGGCTACGTCCAGCCCTGCGTCAGCCTGGCAGGCTTCGAGAAAACGATCACCGGCGTGATCCAGAACGACCCCGTAAAATCGCGCTTCTATTCGCCCTTCGCCCGGCCCAAGCCCGCCGACGCGACCGATGCGGAATGGGCGGCGCTTCAGGCCCGGGCAAAGTCGGTGATTACCACGGCGATCAACCCCTCCTATGCCAAGGCAGCGCAGTTCTATCGCACCAGCTACGAGCCCAAATGCGCCAGGGCGGTCGGCGTCTCCGCCCAGCCCGGCGGCGCCAAATACTACGCCTTCCGCATCCGCCAGCTCACCACCACCGACTATAGCGCCGAGCAGATCCACAAGATCGGCCTCGACGAGGTCGCACGCATCCGCGCGGAAATGGCCGAGGTCGCGAAGAAGGCCGGATACCCCAGCCGCGAGGCGTTCGTGCAGGAGTTGCGCACCAACCCCAAATACTACGCCAAGACGCCCGAAGCGCTGATGGAGGCCGCGGCCTTCCAGGCCAAGCTGATCGACGGCAAGATGCCCGGCTTCTTCTACAAGATGGCCCGCCTGCCCTATGGCCTGAAGCAGATTCCCGCCGAGACTGCCGAAGGCACCACCACCGCCTACTACGGCCCGGGCAACCCGCAGCTCGGCCTTGCCGGCAATTATTTCGTCAACACCTCCAAGCTTGATCAGCGCCCGCTCTACGAGCTGCCCGCGCTCACCGCGCACGAGGCCGTCCCCGGCCACCACCACCAGATCGCGCTCCAGCAGGAAATGGAGACGAGTCCGTTCCGCCGTCATCTCGCCAGCTTCACCGCCTTCACCGAGGGCTGGGGCCTCTATTCGGAGCGGATCGGGATCGAGATGGGGCTGTACGACACGCCAGAGAAGCAGATGGGCCGCCTCAGCTACGAGATGTGGCGTGCCTGCCGCCTCGTCGTCGACACCGGCATCCATTCGAAGGGCTGGACAAAGGAACAGGCCGTCCAGTTCATGCTCGACAACACCGCGCTGTCGGCGGCGAACATCGACGCGGAGGTCAACCGCTACATCAGCTGGCCGGCCCAGGCGCTCGGCTACAAGCTCGGCGAGATCAAGATCCGCGAGCTGCGCGCCCGCGCGGAGAAAGCGCTGGGGGCAAAGTTCGACCTCAAGGGCTTCCACGACGCCGTGCTCGCCCAGGGGGCCGTGCCGCTCGACGTGCTCGACGCACAGATCGAGACCTGGATCGCCGCGGAGAAGGCAAAGGGGTGAGCGCTCTCACTTTCCCTGGTCCGTCATCTCCGCGCAGACGGGGATCCATTCTGGCTGGCCCGTCGCGTAGAGCCGAGGAGGCAGAGGCGATGGATTCCCGCCTTCGCGGGAATGACGACGCCCTTGAGACGGCGCGCGGCCCGTATCCCGAACGCTTCCTTAACCCTGATCTGGCATCACGCTGAACGAAATGGGGAGCTCCTTGATGATCCGCCTGGCCAGTGCCGTCGTCCTTCTGCCGCTCGCGCTTGCCGCGTGCGGCGGCGGTGCGAACAACCAGAATGTCGATGCGCTCGATAACGAGATCACCGGCAACACCGCCGACCCCGCACTGATGGGCGCGCTGCAGGACCAGATCATGGTCGATCCGCAGCTCGCCTCGCAGTCAAACAAGGACGCGATCCGCCCGCCCAGCCAGCCCTATTCGGCGCCGCTGCCTTCGGAAACGGTCGCCGCCGGCAAGGCTGCGATGCCCAAGGACGGCGAACTGCTCAAGGCCCCGGCACCCAGCGGGAAGTGCGAGGCGTGCGACTCCCAGCAATCGGCGATCACGCTCGGCAGCCTGGCGGCGAAGCAGAAGGACAAGCGCACCGCGGGTTGCGCGGGCAAGCTCGCCTATTCGGCGCAGTGGGCCGCGCGCATGCCCGCCGGCATGCCGCTCCACCCGCAGGCCCGCGTCAGCGAGGCAGCGGGTGCGCAGGATGCCCAATGCTCACTTCGGGTGGTAAGCTTCTCGACTCCGCAGCCACTCCAGACGATGATCGACTGGTATTATACGAAGGCGATCAAGGGCGGTTTCACCGCAGAGCATCAGGCCAAGGATGGCCAGCACGTCCTCGGGGGGACCCGCGGCCGCGACGGCTCGGCCTATGTCGTGATGATGTCGGCGCGCAGCGACGGCGGCACCGATCTCGACCTGATCGCTAACGGCGGTAACTAGTTTCTCCCGGAGGGGAGCGTTCCAGCGCTCCCCTCCACCCGACGGGGGCGGTGACCCAGGGCTCAGGCCCTAGTCCCCGCCCCCGTTTCCCGACCAAAGCATTTTCAAGTTGACCGTCTGCGATCGACGACTCGGAAAATGCGACCTCAAGAAGCGAGAGCATTTTCACACGATGTGAAAATGCTCTAGTGGCACGGGATGAACCACCTCTTTCTCGTCATGCTCGGCGGCGCGATCGGCGCCGGGGCACGGCATCTCACCGGCCGCGCCGCGCTCGCACTTTGGGGACAGGGCTTTCCCTGGGGCACGCTGGTCGTGAACCTTCTCGGCGGCATGCTCATGGGCCTGCTCGCCGGCTGGCTCGCCGCACGCGCCAGCGGGGACGAAGCGCTGCGCTACCTGCTCGGCGTCGGCCTGCTCGGCGGCTACACCACCTTCTCCGCTTTCTCCCTCGAAACCGCGACCATGCTCCAGCGCGGCGACCATGGCGTTGCCCTGCTCTACATCCTCGCCTCGGTGGCCGGCTCGATCCTCGCGCTGTTCGCCGGGCTCCAGATCGCACGGGTGGCCGCATGAGCGACGCTTCGCAGAACGTCCGCCAGTTCACCGTCGGCATCGACGATGACGGCATCCGGCTCGATCGCTGGTTCAAGCGGCACCTGCCCGATGCCAGCTTCAACATCGTCTCGCGCTGGGCGCGCACCGGCCAGCTCCGCGTCGATGGCGCGCGCGCCACACCCGGCGACCGCATCCAGGCCGGACAGGTGATTCGCGTACCTCCGGCCGAACCCGTGCAGGCGGCCACGGCAAAGCCGAAAAAGGCCCGCCCCCAGCTCACGCCCGAACAGATGGAGTTCGCCGAATCGATGGTCATCCATCGCGACGCGCAGGCGATGGTCATTAACAAGCCACCCGGCCTCGCGACACAGGGCGGCACGAAGACCCACGACCATGTCGATCAGCTGCTCGACGGCCTTTATTTCGACCTCGATACCCGGCCCAAGCTGGTCCATCGGCTCGACAAGGATACGTCGGGCGCGCTCGTCCTCGCCCGCACCGCTCGTGCCGCCGCCTATTTCTCCAAGAACTTTTCCGGGCGCACCGCGCGGAAAACCTATTGGGCGATCGTCATGGGCGTGCCGAGCATCGAGGACGGCTTCATCGACCTCCCGCTCGGCAAGCAGCCGGGCACCGGCGGCGAGAAGATGCAGGTGGACGAGGAAGAGGGCCAGCCCGCGCGCACCCGCTATCGCGTGATCGATCGCGCCGGCAACCGCGCCGCCTGGGTCGAGCTTCAGCCGCATACCGGGCGCACGCACCAGCTGCGTGTCCACATGGCCGCGATCGGCCATCCGATCGTCGGCGACGGCAAGTACGGGCTAGCCGAGGCGTTCCTGTCGGGCAGCATCTCGCGCAAGATGCACCTTCATTCGCGGCGTATCCGCATCGATCATCCCGATGGCGGCAAGCTCGACGTGACGGCGGATCTGCCCACCCACTTCGCCGAAACGCTTACCCAATTGGGCTTCGACATCGAGCGCGGCGACAACATGCCGCCGGACGAGAGGGCGCCGATGTCCCGCGAGCAGGAAAAGGCGAAGGCCAAGGCGCACGCCAAAACCTATCGCAAGGAACGCCGCGGCGAACGGCGCGGCCGAGGGGAAAAGGCCGAGAAGTCCGGAAAACTAGCGAAGCCCGCAAAGCCGAAGAAGAAATGAACCGCCTCGCCGTGTTCGACTGCGACGGCACGCTCGTCGATTCGCAAGCCAATATCTGCCGTGCGATGGAAGCATGCTTCGCCCAGCACCGGCTCGAACCGCCGGGCCGTGACTCGATCCGCCGCATCGTCGGCCTCAGCCTCGTCCCTGCCATCGCGGCGCTGCTGCCCGAGGCGGAGGCGCGCCAGCACGAACTGATGGCCGAGGACTATAAGCGCGCCTTCCATGCGATGCGCACCGACCGCGCGCTCGATCCCGAACCGCTGTTCGACGGTATCGTCGAGGCGATCGACGCACTCGACGAAGCCGGCTGGCTGCTCGGCGTCGCCACCGGCAAGTCCGATCGCGGCCTTGCGCTTATCCTCGAACACCATGGGCTCACCAGGCGATTCGTCACGCTCCAGACCGCCGATCGCCATCCTTCCAAGCCGCATCCCTCGATGCTGGAGCTGGCGATCGCCGAGGCGGGCGCCGCGCCGCACACCACCGCGATGATCGGCGACACCAGCTTCGACATCGCCATGGCGATCAACGCGGGAACGCATGCCGTGGGGGTTGCATGGGGCTATCACGAACCCCATGAATTGACGGCTGCCGGCGCGCACCGCGTCTCTGACACCGCGCGCGACCTTCCGGCGATGCTGGAGGCGTTATGACCGAGGATCCCGCCCGCAACCGCTATTTTGTGATGGTGATGACCCAGATCGTCGCCGTCGCCGGCGCGGTGTTCGGCCTCGTCATTCTGGGCAAGGCGGATTCGATGTGGATGCGCCTGCTCGGCGGCGCGATCCTGCTCGCCGGTCTCTACTGCATCGCGGTCGTCCCCCGCTTTCTGGCGCGTCGCTGGCGCACGCCACCTACCCCGGATCCGTAACTCATGAAGCGTTTCTGGAAGGACGCCGACGCCGTAGCGGTGCCGGACGGTCACGACATCCATCTCGACGGCAAGCCTGTCCGCACGCCTGGCCGCGTGCCGTTGACGCTGCCCTCGCCCGCCTTGGCCAAGGCAGTGGCCGACGAATGGCGCAATGTCGGCGAGACGATCGATCCGCGCGCGATGCCGCTCACCGGCCTCAGCAACGCCGCGATCGATCGGATCGCGCCGGATACGGCCGCCTTCGCCGCGGGCTTGGCCAAGTACGGCGAGAGCGATCTGCTCTGCTATCGCGCCGATCATCCGCTCGAGCTTCAGCTGCGCCAGCAGGCGGCATGGGATCCGCTGCTCGACTGGGCGCGCACCCGCTATGGGATCGATCCGGTCACCACCACCGGCGTGATGCACCGCGCCCAGTCGCCCGAGACGGTCGCAAAGCTCGCCGATGCGGTCGCTGCCCTCTCGCCCTTCCAACTCGCCGCGCTCTCCCCCTTGGTCACCGTCACCGGATCGCTGATTGCCGCGCTCGCGCTGCTCGAAGGCGCGGCAACGCCCGAGGATATCTGGTCCGCCGCCAATCTCGATGAGGACTGGCAAGCCGAGCATTGGGGGGAGGACGATCTCGCCCGTAAGGCCCGCGCTACGCGGCGGGCCGATTTCGACGCGGGCGCACGCTTCCTGTCGCTGCTTTAGGGATCGGCTACCCAGCCGTCACCCCAGCACAAGGCCAAGGTGACGGCTGGGAGGGTTCAGACCGTTGGAGGGTCCACCGGCTCCACCACCGGCGCCACGACCACTGGCTTGGGCAGCATCCACGCGATCGCCGCGCCCGCCGCCAGCCACCCGGCGATCTCGCTGATCCACAGATAGACGAAATAGCCCCAGGGGGCATGGTTGAAGATCGGCTGACCGAGCTGGGCATAGGTCGTGATCGCCAGCGCGAAGAGGCCGACGACCGTCAGCCGCCCGCCAAAGCTCCATCCCGCCGTCACCCGCGCCAATGCGAACGCCAGCAGGATCGAACAGACGATGCCCAGGATCAGCCCGCTGATCAGTGCGCTGGTATCCAGCGCCGCAAAGCCGCTGTTGTTGAACAGCACCATCGCCACCGGCCCTTGCCCGTAAAGCTGCGTTCCGGTCGGGGTGTCGGGCCAGGGAATCGGATAGGCTCCGGTGCCTGTCGCCGCCAGCTGCTGTGCCAGTGTCGCCTGGATCGTCGCGCTCGCGGCATCGCTGGTCTGGGTCAGCGCCAGATATTTGAGCGGCGTGCCCCAGAAGATGAAGCCTATGATCCACATGGCGATCCCGCCCAGCAGGCCGCCCAGTACAGCTCTCGGCATCATGCGTCTCCCCTTGTCAGGCAAGAAGGTTAGCGCGTCGTCAGCCCCATGGCGACCGCTTCTTCCTGCCGCTCGCGGATGAAGCCGATCAACCCGGGCTTGCGCGAGCGTTTCTCGCGTTCGGCCTGAAGGATCGTGTGGACCTTCTCGAAACAGGCATTCAGGTCGTCATTGACCACGACATAGTCATAGCCGTCCCAGTGGGAGAGTTCGCGCTCGGCGCGCTTCATCCGATACTGGATCACTTCCTCGCTGTCTGTGTTGCGGTCGCGCAGCCGCTTCTCAAGCTCGGTGAGCGAAGGCGGCACGATGAACACGCGCACGACGTCGCCGCCTTCGAGCTGGAACAGTTGCTGTGCGCCCTGCCAATCGACATCGAACAGCACATCCTGGCCCTCGGCCAGCATCTTCTTCACCGGCGCGCGCGGCGTGCCGTAGCGATAGTTGAAGACGTGCGCCCATTCGAGGAATTCATGGTTCGCCGCGCGCGCCTTGAATTCTTCGGTGCTCACGAAATGATATTCTCGGCCGTCCTGCTCGCCCTCGCGCATGGGACGCGTGGTGGCGGAGACGGAGACGCCCATGCCGGGTTCGACCTCCAGCAGCTTGCGCGCGATGGTCGATTTCCCCGCGCCGGAGGGCGAGGAGAGGACGAACAATACGCCCCTGCGGTCAAATTCAAACTTGGAATCGCGATGCGCCATGCGCGCCTTTGGCGCGGGCATGGCGCATGCGTCAAGCGGCGGCGTTACTTCCCACGCCCCGCCTTGTGCCGGTCATAGGCCTTCTTGGCGACATAGGCACCGCCCAGAGCCAGGCCGAGCGGTCCCATCCGCTTCAGCGCGCCCGCCGCAAGGAAGCCGATCGCGGCCCCCTTTGCGCCGCCGCTGCCGTCGCGCCGGTCGATCTCACGCCCCACCAGCGCACCGATAACCCGTCCGATCATATTGGCTCCTCTTGCCTAGGTCCGATCCTTCAACGGCAGGTTGTCGCGGCGGTTCCATGAACGGCGGGTGACTCCTGGGGTCCGGCCCCTAGCGCCCCACCATCGTCTCGGGCCGCACCAGCCGGTCGAACGTCGCCTCGTCGACCAGCCCCAGCTTCAACCCAGCCTCGCGCAGGGTCAGCCCTTCGGCATGCGCGACCTTGGCGATCTTGGCGGCGTTGTCGTAACCGATCTCAGGCGCCAGCGCGGTGACGAGCATCAGCGAACGCCCGACCAGATCGGCGATCTGCCGCTCATTCGCCTCGATCCCGTCGACACAGCGTTCGGCAAAGCTCGTCATCCCCACGGACAGCAGATGGATCGATCGCAGCACGTTCGCACCGATCAGCGGCATGAACACGTTGAGCTCGAAATGCCCCTGCATCCCGCCGACGGTGACCGCCTGGTTGTTCCCGATCACCTGCGCGGCGACCATCGTCAGCGACTCGGCCTGGGTCGGGTTTACCTTGCCCGGCATGATCGAGCTGCCAGGCTCGTTCGCGGGCAGCGACAGCTCGCCCAGCCCCGAGCGCGGCCCCGACCCCAGGAAGCGGATATCATTGGCGATCTTGTTGAGCGCAACCGCGAGGGTGTTGAGCGCGCCCGAGAAGAAGACGAGCCCGTCCTTAGCCGCCAACTGCTCGAACTTGTTCGGCGCGTTCTGGAATTCCGTCCCGGTGATATCGCTGATCGCCGCCGTCATGTCCTCGGCCCAGCCCTCGGGCGCGTTGAGCCCGGTGCCCACTGCGGTGCCGCCGATCGCGAGCTTGCGGATACTACCGTTGAGCGCACCCTCGATCCGCGCGCGGCAGCTCACCAGCTGCGCAGCATAGCCCGAGAATTCCTGCCCAAGCGTCAGCGGGGTCGCGTCCTGGGTGTGGGTACGGCCGATCTTGACGATATGGTCCCAGGCTTCTGCCTTGGCGGCGAGCGAAGCGGTCAATTGCCCCAACGCCGGCAGCAGCGCGTCGCGCGTCGCCAGCACCGTCGCGACGTGCAGCGCGGTGGGGAAGCTGTCGTTGGACGACTGGCTCATATTGACATGATCGTTGGGGTGGACCGGCGTCTTGCCGCCGCGCGTCCCCGCCAACTTCTCGTTGGCAAAGCCGGCGATCACCTCGTTCACGTTCATGTTGGTCTGGGTGCCCGATCCGGTCTGCCAGATCACCAGTGGAAACTGATCGTCGAGCTCCCCCGACACGATCGCCTGCGCCGCGTCTTCGATCGCCGCGACGATCTCGGGCTTCAGGCCATGCTTCGCGTTCACCCGCGCCGCTGCCTGCTTCACGATCGCCTGGGCGCGAACGATGCCGATCGGCATCCGCTCTGTCAGCCCGAACGGGAAATTCTCGATGCTTCGCTGCGTCTGCGCCCCCCAATAGGCGTCCGCGGGTACCTCGATCGCGCCAATCGAATCGGTTTCGGTGCGGGTCTGGGTCACATCGCCTCCATCTGTGGTCGCCGCCGATCTAGGGAGAAACCGCGCGTCGGCAAGCGCTCAGTCGACCACCTCGGCGCGCAGCAACGCGGTCATCCAGTCCATGAACACGCGCAACCGTGCGGGAACATGGTGCCGGTCGGGATGAAGCAGCGTCACCGGCAGAGGCGCAGCGACATGGCCAGGCATCACTTCCGCGAGTTCGCCCGCCGCGAGATATGCGCGGACATCATAGGCCGGAATCTGGATCAGCCCGAGACCAGCAAGACAACAGGCGATCTGCGCCTCCGCACTGTTCACCGTCACGCGACCGGGGATTGCCAGCCGGCGCAATGTCCCCCCTTCCTCCCACTCCCAGTCCTCGACCCGCCCCGTCGTCGGCGAGGCGAACAGCACCCCCTGATGTCCGGTGAGATCGGCAGGCGATTGCGGGGTTCCGAAGCGGGCGAGATAGGCCGGGCTGGCGACATTGATGAAGCGCAGTTCGCCGACCCGCCGCGCCACCATCGCTGAATCCGCCAACGGGCCGACCCGCAATGCGCAATCGACATTGTCCTCGACCAGGTTGACCGCGCGGTCGGTCACGCCGAGCACGAGATCGATCCCCGGATAGCGGTCGAGGAAGTGCGGCAGCGCCGGTGCGACGATCAGGCGCCCCAGCCTGCCCGGCACATCGACCGTCAACCGGCCATGCGGGCTGTCCTGCGGACGGAACAGCCCCTCCATCGCCTCCATTTCGGCGACCAGGCGGGTGCAATGCGCATGGAAAATGCGTCCCTCCTGCGTCATCCGGACATTGCGCGTCGTGCGGTGGAGCAGCCGCGCGCCCACCCGCGCCTCCAGCTCGCGGACCGCGGCGGAAACCGACGAACGCGGCATGCCGAGCGTGTCGGCTGCGCGCGTGAAGCTCGCGCTTTCAGCCACGCGCAGGAACACGCGGAAGAGCGTCACCTGATCCATGGCTGCAGATTATCCAGAAATCACGACATGTCATTCCAGAATGATCGTCTTTTTACGAACAGTTACCTGCGCGAGGTTGAGCACTCACCGCACGCCGCACCGGCGTCGCGGAACTATCGGGAGACGAACGCATGGCCGATCACGGTATCAGCGGAAAGACGGTCCTCATCGCGGGCGGCGCGAAGAATCTGGGCGGGCTGATCGCCCGCGATCTCGCCGCACACGGAGCGAAGGCGGTGGCGATCCACTACAACAGCGCTGCGACCGCCGACGCGGCGGCCGAGACCGTCGCGGCGATTCGCGCGGCGGGAGCCGAAGCGATCGCCATTCAGGCCGATCTCACCAGCGCGGGCGCAATGGAGAAGCTCTTCGCTCACACGGTCAACGCGATCGGCCGGCCCGACATCGCGATCAACACGGTCGGCAAGGTGCTCAAGAAGCCGATCGTCGAGATCGGCGAGGCCGAATATGACGCGATGAGCGCGGTCAACGCCAAGGCCGCTTTCTTCTTCCTCAAGGAAGCGGGCCGACATGTCGCAGACAATGGCAAGGTGTGCACCCTGGTAACTTCGCTGCTCGGCGCCTACACCCCCTTCTATGCCAGCTATGCGGGCACCAAGGCGCCGGTCGAGCACTTCACGCGCGCCGCATCCAAGGAATTCGGCGAGCGCGGCATTTCGGTGACGGCGATAGGGCCGGGTCCGATGGACACGCCCTTCTTCTATCCCGCCGAAGGACCTGAGGCGGTGGCCTATCACAAGACGGCGGCGGCGCTGTCACCCTTCACGCCGACCGGCCTCACACATATCGAGGATATCGTGCCGTGGATCCGGTTCCTGGTCAGCGACGGCTGGTGGATGACCGGGCAGACCATCCTGGTCAATGGCGGCTACACCACCAAGTGACGCGTCAGGGCTGGCGCCGCGCGCGCCAGCCTATTTCTTGCGCTTGAAGTCCACCGCGACGACGTTCGATCCATCCTCGACCGGGGTCGCCAAGGGCGGGCCGTCATTCTCGGCCTCGTCATGCGGCTCGGGACCGTCGGGGTCCTCGGCCGCCTGGAAACGCAGCTCGAAATTGACGGCGGGATCGTGGAATCCGGTGATCGCCGCAAACGGAATCACCAGCATCGACGGGATCTGGTTGAAGCTCAGACCGACCGAGAATCGCTCGTCATCGACCTTCAGGTCCCAGAATCGGTGCTGCAGCACGATCGTCATCTCGTCCGGGAACCGCTCGAGCAGCCGGTCGGGGATATCGACGCCCGGGGCACGGGTCTTGAAGGTGATGTAGAAATGGTGCGTCCCGGGCAGTGCGCCCGTGGCCGCGACCTGATCGAGCACGCGGCCGACCACTGCGCGCAGGGCCTCCTGCACGATCTCGTCATAGGGAATCAGGCTGTCGGGCACGTTACCGGTCATGGGTCCATTGCCTACAGGCCTCGCCGCACCGGTCAAGATGGCCTGCTGGCCAAGAACGGTTAGACGAAGATCAATTGGGGGCATGGCATAGCTCCGCCATCATTGCATGGCGATGGGACGGCGCTATGGAGCGGCCATGCGCACCGCGACGATCAGCCGAAAGACCAGCGAGACCGCGGTCGATGTGACCGTGAACCTCGACGGCACCGGCAGCTATGCGATCTCCACCGGGATCGGTTTCTTCGACCACATGCTCGAGCAGCTCTCACGCCACTCGCTGATCGATCTCGAGGTGAAGACGGTGGGCGATTTGCATATCGACCAGCACCATACGGTCGAGGATACCGGGCTCGCGATCGGCGAAGCGGTGGCCAAGGCGCTGGGCGACAAGCGCGGCATCCGCCGCTACGCCGACGCCCTCTCGCCCATGGACGAAACGCTGACCCGCGTCGCGATCGACATTTCGGGCCGTCCCTATCTCGTCTGGAAGACGCAGTTCAGCCAGAAGCGGCTCGGCGAGATGGATACCGAGATGTTCGAGCACTGGTTCCACAGCTTCGCGCAGACCGCGGGCGTGACGCTGCACATCGAGACACTCTACGGCACCAACAACCATCATATCGCCGAAGCCGCGTTCAAGGGCCTCGCCCGCGCGCTGCGCCAGGCGGTGGAAATCGACCCCCGCAAGGCGGACGCGATTCCCTCAACCAAGGGCACGCTCTGATGATCGCGGTGCTGCTGAGCTACAGGGTGCCGATCGAGACGATCGATGCGCTCCGCCCCGCGCATGTCGATTGGCTGAAACAGGGGCTTGCAGATGGCCGCCTCCTGCTCGCCGGGCGCAAGGTGCCGGTGACCGGCGGCATGCTGCTGGTGCGGGGCACGCTCGACGATGTGAAGACGTGGTGCGCCACCGATCCCTTCGCGACCGAGGGCGCGGCCGACTATGAATTCATCGAGGTTGCTCCCTCGATCCTGGCGCCGGGGCTGGAGGCGCTCGGCCAGTGAGCATTGCGCTGATCGATTACGGCGCGGGCAATCTCCACTCGGTCCACAATGCGCTCAAGGCGGCGGGAGCCGCGGACGTCGCTGTCACCGCCGATCCCGATGCCGTGCTGAAGGCGGATCGCATCGTCCTGCCCGGTGTCGGCGCATTCGGCGCCTGTGCCTCGGGGCTTCGCGCGATTCCCGGCATGGTCGAAGCGCTCGACCAGCGTGTGCTCACGGATGCCGCCCCCTTTCTTGGCGTCTGCGTCGGTATGCAGCTGCTGGCGAAGACCGGTGAGGAACTGGGCACGCACCAGGGCCTGGGCTGGCTTGGCGGTGCCGTCCGCGAGTTGCCCGCCAGCAATGTCCGTATCCCCCATATGGGCTGGAACGATGTCGTTCCGATCGTCCCCCACCCGCTGATCGAGCCGGGCGAGGCCTATTTCCTGCACAGCTTCGCCTATAGTGGCGAGGCGGTGCTCGCCACGACCGAACATGGCGGCCAGGTCACCGCCGCGATCGGCCGCGACAATTTCGCCGGGGTGCAGTTCCACCCCGAAAAGAGCCAGCGCTATGGCTTGGCATTGCTCGAACGCTTTCTGAGGTGGAACCCGTGATCGTCTTCCCCGCCATCGACCTCAAGGCCGGTCAGGTCGTCCGTCTGGCCGAAGGGGATATGACCCGCGCCACCGTCTACGGCGAGAACCCCGCAGCGCAGGCCGAAGCCTTTGCAAAGGCGGGCGCGACTCACCTCCACGTCGTCGATCTTGATGCCGCATTCGCCGGCGAATCGATCAATGGCGGCGCGGTCGCCGCGATCCTCGCGCGCTTTCCGGGCAAGGTTCAGCTCGGCGGCGGCATCCGCAACCGCGCCTCGGTCGAGCGCTGGATCGATATGGGCGTCAGCCGCGTCGTGATCGGCACTGCCGCACTCGAGGACCCGGATTTCGTGCGTGAGGCCGCCGCCGCGCATCCCGGCCAGATCGTCGTCGCGGTCGATGCGCGCGACGGTTTCGTCGCGACCAAGGGCTGGGCCGACGTCTCGACCGTCTCGATCGCCGAACTCGGTCACCGGTTCGAGGATGCCGGCGTCGCCGCGCTCCTGTTCACCGATGTCGGCCGCGACGGCCTGCTGAAAGGCTGTAATGTCGAGGCGACCGCGGCGCTCGCTGCCGAAGTCTCGATCCCGGTGATCGCCAGCGGCGGGGTGGCGGACATCTCCGACATCCACGCGCTGGCCGGCAAGCCCGGGATCGAAGGCGTCATCACCGGCCGCGCACTGTACGATGGCCGCCTCGACCTCGCCGAGGCGCTGAAGGCCGCGGCCAAAGTCGCACAATGACCGTCCGCGCGCGCGTCATCCCCTGTCTCGACGTCGCCAATGGCCGCGTCGTCAAGGGCGTGAACTTCGTGAACCTGCGCGACGCGGGCGACCCGGTCGAGCAGGCCCGTGCGTATGACGCCGCGGGCGCCGACGAGCTCTGCTTCCTCGACATCACCGCCAGCCACGAGGCGCGGGGCACGATCATCGATGTGGTGCGCCGCACCGCCGAGGTGTGCTTCATGCCCCTCACCGTCGGCGGCGGCGTGCGCAGTGCCGAGGACGCACGCGCGCTCCTGCTTGCCGGCGCGGACAAGGTGGCGGTCAACTCAGCAGCGGTCACGCGACCCGAGGTGGTGAGCGAGATCGCCGAGCGTTTCGGCAGCCAGTGCATCGTCGCCTCGGTCGATGCGCGCCGGGTGGCGGATGGGCGCTGGGAGGTATTTACCCATGGCGGCCGCAAGCCGACCGGGATCGACGCGGTCGAACATGCGCTCCACCTCGCAAAGCTGGGCGCGGGCGAGCTGCTGCTCACCTCGATGGACCGCGACGGCACCCGCGACGGCTATGACCTCGATCTGATCCGCACCATCGCCGATCGGGTGCGCGTACCCGTGGTCGCCTCGGGCGGGGTCGGCAATCTCGACCATCTCGTGGCCGGCATCCGCGACGGCCATGCCAGCGCAGTCCTCGCCGCCTCGATCTTCCATTTCGGCGAGGCCAGCATTGTCGGCGCGCATGCCGCGCTCGCCGCAGCGGGAATCCCGGTCCGTAGCGTCGGTTAACTTTACAATTACCATCTTCATGCCGTGGCGATTAACCAGGGACTCGCGCTGAATCCGGCACATCGGCGCTTCTGGCAGCTTTCTTGCTGTCCTTCCCTCCCACAAATGGGAAGGAGAGTCTCTGTGACGCGATTCAACGTCTGTCTTGCGGCGATCGCCGCGGCCGCGGCGCTGCCTGCCGCGCCTGTATTTGCGATGGATACCCCGCCACCCTCGACACCCGAAGGATCGTCGAGCGGCGGCACGTCTAGCTCGTCCGGCGGCGCACCTTCGAGTTCGTCGGGTGGCAGCCCCGCCTCGATCCCCGAGCCTGCCGCACTCGGCCTGTTCGCGCTCGGCATCGCCGGCGCCGCACTGATCCGCCGCAGCCGCCGCAAACAGGATTAGGGCTTCACTTTTTCGCAGGGAGGCGGATTTATGCTCGCCGCATGATCCGCGCCCTGCCCCTCCTGCTGCTCACCGTGATGCCCGCGCTCGCCGCGGATGGCGGGGGCGTGACGCGCCGTACGATGCCTGAGCTCTCGGACCTCGCGCTCGCTGCCATGGCCGCAGGAGGCATCTGGCTCGCCCAGCGCGCGATGCGCCGCCGCAAGCGCAAGCCCAAGGATTGACAGCGGCACGCCGCTAGGGGACTGCCCTCTCCATGGCCGCCGATATTCTCGACACGCTCGAAGCCGTGATCCGCGAGCGCCGTACCGGCGATCCCGCGACCTCCTATGTCGCCAAACTGACCGCCAAAGGCCGCGCCAAGATCGCGCAGAAGCTGGGCGAGGAAGCGGTCGAGGCCGCGATCGCGGCGGTGCAGGACGATCGCGACGGGCTGACCGGCGAGGCGGCCGATCTGATCTTCCATCTCCTCGTCCTGCTCGCGGACACCGGGCTTTCGCTCGACGACGTCCGCGCCGAACTCGCTCGTCGCGAAGGCATCTCCGGAATCGATGAAAAGGCCAGCCGACATGCCGATTGACGCGACCCAGCCCTATGACGACCAGAACATTTTCGCCAAGATCCTCCGCGGCGAAATCCCGTCGAAGCGAGTCTATGAGGATGCGTACGCGATCGCATTCCATGACATCAACCCGCTCGCTCCCACGCATTTGCTGGTGATCCCGACGGGCGCCTATGTGTCATGGGACGACTTCTCCGCACGCGCTTCGGACGCTGAAATCGCTGGTTTTGTCCGTGCCGTCGGGATCGTCGCACGCCAAGCCGGAGCGGTAGAGCCCGGCTATCGCCTGCTTGCCAATGTCGGCGCCAATGGCGGGCAGGAGGTACCCCACCTCCATATCCATATCTTCGCCGGCAAGACGCTGGGGCCAATGCTCACGCGATAAGCTGCGCACTTGGGGGATTGCACCATCCCATTTTGCGGCTAGGGTCCCGGCTTTCGTATCAGCGGCGACAAGGCAAGAACCGAGCCGCATTGGGGGAAGTTGCATGATATTCGGGCGCGTAAAACCACTCGACGCCATCCTAGCCACCGCCGAAAAGAAATCGCTCCACCGTTCGCTGGGAGCGTTCCAGCTCACCATGCTCGGCATCGGCGCGGTGATCGGCACCGGCATTTTCGTTCTCACCGCCGAAGCGGCGCAGAAGGCCGGCCCCGGCATGATGCTGTCGTTCGTGATCGCCGGCGTGGTCTGCGCAGTCGCAGCGCTCTGCTATGCCGAAATGGCGGCAATGGTGCCCGTCTCCGGCTCCGCCTACACCTATAGCTACGCCGTGATGGGCGAGCTGATCGCCTGGATGGTCGGCTGGGCGCTGATCCTCGAATATGCGGTGGCCGCAGGCGCGGTGTCCGTCGGATGGTCAGGCTATGTCGTCGGATTGATCGAGAACGCCTTCGCGCTCGACATACCCGACGCGCTGGTGCGCGGCCCCTATGACGGCGGCATCATCAACCTGCCCGCGATGCTCATCGCCGGTCTCGTCACCTGGCTCCTGGTGATCGGCACCAAGGAGAGCGCATTTGTCAATTCGGTTCTGGTTCTGGTCAAGGTTTCCGCGCTGTCGCTGTTCATCATCCTCGCGATTCCGGTGATGAACATGCAGAATTTCGAGCCCTTCTCGCCGCTCGGCTTCGCCGGTGTTTCGGCCGCTGCCGCCTCGATCTTCTTCGCATATGTCGGCTTCGACGCGGTCTCGACCGCTGCCGAAGAAACCAAGAACCCTCAGCGCAACATGCCGATCGGCCTGATCGGCTCGCTCGCCATCTGCACCATCTTCTACCTGCTCGTCGCCGCCGGCGTGATCGGCAGCGTCGGCGCTCAGCCGATTCTCGGGCCTGATGGCGCGGCCCTGCCTCCGGGCAGCACCGAGCTGACCAAGGCTTGCGTCGAGACGGCTGCTGCAACCGGCAAGGAAGCCGTCGTCTGCTCGAAGGAAGCGCTCGCCTGGACGCTGCGTGAAATCGGCTGGCCGCAGATCGGCAACCTGATCGGCCTCGCCGCCGGTCTCGCCCTGCCTTCGGTCATCCTGATGATGATGTTCGGCCAGACCCGAATCTTCTTCGTGATGAGCCGCGACGGCCTGCTGCCCGCGGTCTTCTCGAAGGTCCATCCGAAGTTCCACACCCCGCACGTCATCACCATCCTGACGGGCGTGTTCGTGGCGCTGTTCGCGGCCTTCTTCCCGGTGGGCAAGCTCGCCGACATCTCCAACTCGGGCACGTTGTTCGCCTTTGCTGCGGTGTCTATCGCGGTGCTGGTGCTTCGCCGTACCGATCCGGACCGCAAGCGCCCGTTCCGCACGCCGCTGATCATCATCACGGCGCCGATCGCGATCCTGGGCTGCGCCTATCTGTTCTACAGCCTCGGCCACGACACCAAGATGATGTTCGTCGGCTGGGCGGCGCTCGGGCTGCTGGTCTATTTCGGCTATAGCCGCCGCAAGAGCCATGTCGGCCGCGGCATCGTCGAGACGCCTGAGCACGAAGCATATCAGGAGCTCGACCCGCCGGTTCCCGGCACGCACTGAGCCTCAGAGTACGCAAGAAAGAGGGGCCGGGGGAGCAATCTCCCGGCCCCTTCTTCGTTCCTGCCTTCAATCCGGTTCCGGTCTATTCCGCGAAGGTCAGCGCCGCCGCGGCAAGCGCGCCCAGCGCCAGCAATGCCTCGATCCGTCCCCGATCTCCGCGATCCCGGCCAGTGTCGCGCAACTTCGATGCCGCCAGATAGGCTTCGCGGGCGATTTCGGATTCCGCTCCCCAGCGCAGCCCCAGCAGCGACGCCGCAGGCCGATTGCGCACAATCAGCAGATCGAGGATTTCCGGGCCTGCCACGGCCCCCATCTCACGCTTGTATCCCGAATCGCCGGCACCCAGGTCGATCGTCTCGATTCCGGCCCTGCGGGCAGCATCCAACTGATAGGCCGTCACGATCTTGCCGGGCCGGAAGGCGGCGAATTGCGCGTCATAACTGCTGGCGATGCCATATTGCATCGTCCCGGACTGCAGATCGAACGAGAAGGCCGCAGGCTTGCCGCCAACCGACAGTATCGTCGCCGACAACGCCTGCGCCAGCACCGGATCCATCACGGCCGCCAGCCACCCGGCGCGCTTGGCATCGGTCAGAAACTTGGCACCGGTGCCGTCGGTCCCGGTCCCCACCCAGCTAGCTGCTTCGATTGCGGCCAGATCGTCGAGCACGGCCGCGCTCCAGTCCGCGCCGCTCACATGCCGTATCGTCACGGCACCCAGCTGCGCCAGCTGGCGTTCGTAATTGGCCAGGCGGCGGCGCGTCGATCGCCGAGGCCAGGCTTCGTCGCGCGCGTCGAACAGGAACGTGCGGCCAAGCTTGCGTGTCAGCACCGTCCACCCCGCCACGCCGGCCGCACGCTTGATCCGCGCCGTTGCAGGGTCGCTGGCATAGATCGGCCCGATCCGCCACGCCGGGCCAAGCGCCGATATGCTCGCCCGGTCGGCAAGAAATGCCGTCAATTCTTCATCGGATGTATCGGGATCGAGCGGAACCGATCGGAACGGCCAATAGCTGCCCGGAACGCTGCGTGCGCCGATCAGGGCAGGGCCGAGCGGCGCGGTGGGCAGCGCCGCGACCGGCGTACCATCGACCCGGATCGCAGCAACGGTCGCGATGCCCTCACCCGCCGCCATCCGGTACCAGGCTGCCCGCAGAAAGCGGTTATGGGGATCCGCGCGGTCTGCCAAAGCATCCATCAGCGCCGGAACGCCGTCGTGCAGCCCGACGACGATCGCCGGCTCGATCGCCCGTTCCGATGTTTGCGCCTGCTGCATCCCCGCTCCCATGCTCGCGCACGGGGTAAGGTCAAATCGCTGACATAAGGTAAGCGGCGGCCCGGATTTTCAACGGGGCCGCAGGGATCAGCCCAGCTTTGCCGCCGCCAGTGCCTTGAGGTCCACCTCAGGCCGCGCACCATAGTGGCTGATGATCTCCGCCGCGCACACTGCGCCCAGCTTCAGCGACTTATCGAGAGTCCAGCCCTGGGCCTGCCCATGCAGGAAGCCCGCAGCGAACAGGTCGCCCGCGCCGGTCGTGTCCACCACCTTCTCGATCGGCTCGGCGGGCACTTCGGCACGGGTGCCGTTGGAGATGGCGATCGCGCCCTTCTCGCTGCGCGTCACCACCAGCACCGGCACCTGAGCCGCGATCTTGGCTACCGCTGCTTCGAAGTCCTCGACCTCGGCAAGCGCCAGCAGCTCGTTCTCGTTCGCGAACAGGATATCGATCAGCCCATCACCGATCAGAATGCGGAAATCGCCACCGTGACGGTTGATGCAGAACACGTCCGACAGTGTGAACGCGACCTTCCGGCCCGCACCGCGCGCGATATCGATCGCGGCTCGCATCGCCTGGCGCGGTTCTTCGGGATCCCACAGATAGCCTTCGAGATACAGGATCGCACCGCCAGCGATCAGATCGCGGTCCAGCGCCTTTTCGGGCAGGAACTGCGACGCGCCGAGGAAGGTGTTCATCGTGCGCTGCCCGTCGGGCGTCACGAAGATCAGGCAGCGCGCGGTCGACGGCGATCCCGGACGCACTTCCGTGTCGAAATCGACGCCGGTGGCGCGCAGATCATGCGCGAAGACCGCACCGAGTTGATCGTCGGCGACCTGCCCGATGAACGCGCAGCGGCTGCCCAGCGCCGCCATGCCGGCGACGGTATTGCCCGCAGACCCGCCCGAAATCTCGCGCCCCGGCCCCATGCGATCGTACAGCGCATCCGCATCCTCTGCCGAGAAGATCAGCTGCATCGAGCCCTTGGCGACGCCGATCTCTTCAATGAAGCTGTCCTCGGCAGAGGCAAGAACATCGACGATGGCATTGCCGATGGCGACGACGTCATGGACGGGTGCGGTCACTTTGATCTCCGGAGAAAGGTTTTCGCGCGCCTAGTGGACACGGCGACTTCACGCAACTGCGTTGACTTGGGACGCACGCCCGGCCCATCCATGCTCGCGATGCTCGATGCCTTTCTTCTCTCGGTCCGCCAGCTCGGCGATAAGCGGATCCTCACCGTATTCCTGAAATCGATGCTGCTGACGCTGGCGATCTTCGCTGCGCTCGGCAGCGCACTCTGGTTCGGGACCGATGCGCTCGTCCGGCATTATTTCGAGGGAAGCGAGACCACGGCCGCCGCTGCCTCCGCGGTCGCGTTGCTGATCGGGCTGCTTGGCGGTTGGCTGTTGTTCCGCGCGATCGCTGTCGCGGTGATCGGGGTCTTCGCCGACGAAGTGGTCCACGCGGTCGAAGCGAAACACTACCCCGCACGTTTCGCCGCCTCCCGTGACCTCAGCTTCGCGCGCTCGCTCGCTATGGGCATGCGGTCTGCGGTCCGCGCGCTGCTGGTCAATCTCGTGCTCGTGCCCCTTTACATCGTCCTGCTCGTCACCGGAGTCGGCACTGCGCTCGCCTTTTTCCTCGTCAATAGCTGGCTGCTCGGGCGCGATCTGGGCGACATGGTCGCGGTCAGACACCTGCCCGACGACGATCTTGCCCGCTGGCGCGGCGTGACGCGGCTATCGCGGTTCACGCTGGGTGCAGCCGGCACCGCGTTGTTTTTCGTGCCGTTCGTCAATTTCGTCGCGCCCGTCCTCGGCGCGGCGATGGCAACGCACCTGTTCCACCGGAGGACCGCCCCTTGAAGTTGATCGCCCCCGCCGCATTGCTCCTCCTGCTCGCCGGATGCGGGGGTGGCGGCAAGCCGCCCCCGGTCGTCCGTGCCGCACCGATCCCGGTGCCCCAGCCCGGCATGGCGGCACTCACCACGGTGATGGGCGCGAGCGCCAACGCACTGATCGGCCAGTTCGGCCGCCCCCAGCTCGACATCAGCGAGGGTAGCGCACGCAAGCTCCAGTTCGGCGGGCCAATCTGCGTTCTCGACGCCTATCTCTACCCCCCCAAATCGGGTCGCGGCGACGCCACGGTAACCTTTGCCGAGACCCGCCAGCGCGACGGCAAGCCGATCGACCAGTCGAGCTGCGCCGCCGCGCTCAGGGCGAACCGCGGGAAGTAAGGCGCGCCTGCGCCCAGTCCGCTGCCTCGGCCACAACCGGATCGGGATCGTCGCGCAGCGCCTCAACCGCGGGCAGCAGCGCCGCATCGCCGCTGTTTCCTGCCGCGATCAGGCAGTTGCGCATCATCCGGTCACGCCCGATCCGCTTGATCGGCGATCCGGAAAAGACCTGCCGGAAACCCGCATCGTCCAGCGCGAGCAGATCGCGCAGCTCGGGCGCGGTCAGCTCCGCGCGCGGCGCAAAGGACAGGTTCGCCGCCGCCGCGGCTGCGAACTTGTTCCACGGGCACACTGCAAGGCAATCGTCGCAGCCATAGATGCGATTGCCGATCCCCTCGCGAAACTCCTCCGGGATCGGCCCTTTCAACTCGATCGTGAGGTACGAAATGCAGCGGCGCGCATCGAGCCGATAAGGCGCGGGAAACGCGTCGGTCGGGCACGCCGTCTGGCAGGCATCGCACGATCCGCACCCACCGCCGCTCCGGCCGTCGGGTTCCAGCTCCAGCGTCGTGTAGATCGCCCCAAGGAACAGCCAGCTGCCATGGTAGCGACTGACCAGGTTGGTGTGCTTTCCCTGCCAGCCCAGCCCCGCCGCCTCGGCCAGCGGCTTTTCCATCACCGGCGCGGTATCGACGAACACTTTGAGGTCGCATCCCGCCTCCTGCGCGAGCCAGCGGCCCAGCGCCTTCAGCGTCTTCTTCATCACATCGTGATAATCGGCGCCCTGCGCATAGACCGAGATGCGCGCCCGATCCGGCACATCGGCCAGTGCCAGCGGATCGTTCGCGGGCGAATAGCTCATGCCGAGCGAGATCACGCTCCTGACCTCGGGCCACAACCCCCGCGGACTCTCGCGGTGATGCGCGCGCTCGGCCATCCAGATCATGTCGCCGTGCCGCCCCTCGGCCAGCCATTCGTGCAGCCGCCTGCCCGCGAGCGGCGCCGCGTCGGCACGCGCGAAACCGCACGCCGCAAAGCCCAGCTCCGCCGCCTTGTCGCGGATTCGGCCTTCCAGTGACTTGCCTTGCTGCATCACCCCCCGCTACCACGGCTCCTGCTAGCGAGGGGAATTTTGTTGAGTAGCGAACTGGCGGTCAGCGCCACCGGGCTGGTGAAGCGCTTCGGCAACCGCCGGGTGGTGGATGGTGTCGACATCGCGGTGCCGAAGGGCATGATCTTCGGCGTGCTCGGCCCCAATGGCGCGGGCAAGACCACGACGCTGCGCATGCTGCTCGGCATCATCGAGCCGGACGAGGGCTGCCGCACGTTGCTGGGCAACGACCGCCCGCGCGAGGTAAGCGACCATGTCGGCTACTTGCCCGAGGAACGCGGCCTCTATCCGTCGATGAAGACGACCCAGGCGATCGCCTTCATGGGTGCGCTGCGCGGGCTCGATTGGCGGACCGGACGCACCCGCGCGGTGGCCCTGATGGAAGCCGCCGGCCTTGGCCACGCCACCGACCAGAAGATCCGCAAGCTGTCCAAGGGCATGGCCCAGCTCGTCCAGCTGCTCGGCTCGGTCGTCCACCAGCCCGACCTGCTGGTGCTCGACGAGCCGTTCTCCGGTCTCGATCCGGTCAATCAGGAACGGCTCGAGAAACTGATCCTGGCCGAACGCGATCGGGGGGCGACGATCCTCTTTTCCACCCATGTCATGGCGCATGCCGAGCGGCTGTGCGATCGCCTCGCGATCATCGCGGGCGGCAAGGTCCGCTTCGAAGGCACCGTCGCCGATGCGCGCGCCACCCTCCCGTTCAAGGCGCATTATGTCCCGCACCACCCCGATGACGGCATCCGCGCGCTGCTTCCCGCGGATGCCTTGCCCGAAGGGGATGGATGGCGCTTCACTTTGCCCGACGAGGGAATCGAGGGCATTTTGGTGAAGCTGATCGATGCCGGCTACGGCATATCCGGCCTGTCGATCGAGCGGCCCAGCCTGCACGACGTGTTCGTCCGCATCGTCGGCGCGAAAGCGCTCGCGGAAGCCGAGGCACTGGAAGCGGAGGCGCGGGCATGAGCAGCCTTGCCCGCCTGATCCGGCAGACGCTGACCATCGCCCGCCGCGATTTCGTGGCGACGGTGTTCACCCCGACCTTCCTGCTCTTCCTGTTCGCGCCGCTGATGATGGTCGGTTTCGGCGCGATCGGCGGGGTCGGTGCAGCATCGATCAGCAAGAGCGGTGACGACAAGGCACGCATCGTCCTGCTTGCCGGGGGCGATCAAGCGCGCTCCGCGATTGCCGCAGATCGCCAGTTGCGCGCCATGTTTCGCTCGCTCGAACAGCCGCCCCGGCTGATCGTCGAAACGCCCGGCCCCAACCCCGAGGCGCAGGGCCGCGCGATGTTCGAGCGCAAGGAGAGCGATACCTATGCGGTGATGTACGGCCCGCTCGACAAGCCGCAGATCCTGCACAGCGTCAACGGCGGGCGCTCTGCCGCCTATCTGGCCGCACTTGCCGATCAGGTGCTGCGCGCCCAGCGCGCGGGCACCGCTGCGCCGCTCAGCGAGGCGACCAAGATCATCGTCACCCGCCCCGGCGCATCCGCCGGCGGACAGGGTCAAGCGGCGTTCTTCGCAACGACCGCCCTGTTCATGATCAGCCTGCTGCTTGCCGGCCAAGTCGTCGGCACCATGGCCGAGGAACGTTCGAACAAGGTAATCGAGGTCCTCGCTGCCGCAGTTCCGCTCGAAAGCGTCTTCTTCGGCAAATTGGTCGGCATGTTCGGCGTCGCGCTGCTGTTCCTCGGCTTTTGGGGGACGGTGGTTGTCAATGTCGGCTCCCTCCTTCCGGTCAAACTCGCGACGGCCTTCATCGATGTCGGCCCGGCGGTGGGCCTGCCGATGTTCGGGCTGCTGTTCTTCGCCTATTTCGTCACCTCCTACATGCTGCTCGGCGCGGTGTTCCTCGGGCTCGGTGCGCAGGCCTCCACCCAGCGCGAGCTGCAGATGATGTCGCTCCCGATCACCATCTTTCAGGTCGCGATGTGGGGCCTTGCCTCCGCGACTGCGCTCAGCCCCGACAGCGGGCTCGCGACCGCGGCTGCGGCCTTCCCCTTCAGCTCGCCTTTTGCAATGGTCGCTCGCGCCGCCAATGCACCCGATCTGTGGCCGCATGCGCTTGCGCTCGGCTGGCAGATCCTGTGGGTCGCGATCACCGTCACGATCGCCGCGCGCCTGTTCCGCCGCGGCGTGCTCCAATCGGGCAGTCCCGGGCTGCGGTTGCGAAAGAAGACGGCCTCCTGACGGCTCGCCGCAGCACTATTGACAATCCTGTAAGTTAGGCCACTCTTCCGGAAAACAATGTCCGGGAGAGTAGCACCATGGCCACCCTAGCCGCCGAGCCCGCGGTCGATCCGCTCGACGTCACCCGGCCCGAACTCTATCGCGACGACCAGTGGCACGAGCCCTTCCGGCGCCTGCGCGCCGAGGCTCCGGTCTATCGCTGCAATGACAGCGCCTTCGGCCCCTATTGGTCGATCTCGTCCTACAAGCCGATCGTCGAGGTCGAATCGCTGCCCGATCTCTACTCGTCGCAGGCCGGCGGCATCACCGTCGCGGACCTGATGCCCGAAGACATCAAGATGCCGATGTTCATCGCGATGGACCGGCCCAAACATACCGGCCAGCGCCGTACGGTCGCCCCCGCCTTCACGCCGAGCGAGATGGTGCGGATGACGGGCGATATTCGCCACCGCACTGCGGAAATCCTCGATTCGCTGCCGGTCGGGGAGACGTTCGACTGGGTCGACCGCGTCTCGATCGAGCTCACGACCCAGATGCTGGCGCTACTGTTCGATTTCCCTTGGGAGGAGCGCCGCAAGCTGACCTACTGGTCGGACTGGGCCGGCGATATCGAGATCGCCAAGGATCCCGTCCGCAAGGAGGAGCGCCGCAACATCCTGTTCCAGTGCGCTGCGGAATTCGGGGCGCTGTGGAACTCCAAGGTCGGCAAGGACCCCACGCCCGACCTCATCTCGATGATGATCCATTCCGACGCGATGGCGGAGATGGATCAGATGGAGTTCCTCGGCAACCTCATCCTCCTGATCGTGGGCGGTAACGACACCACCCGCAACTCGATGAGCGCCTATGCCTGGGCGCTCGAGCAATTCCCGGAAGAGCGCGCGAAGCTGGAAGCGAACCCGGAGCTGATTCCCAATGCCACGCAGGAGATCATCCGCTGGCAGACCCCGCTCGCCCATATGCGCCGCACTGCGACCCAGGATACCGAACTGATGGGGCAGAAGATCGCCGAGGGTGACAAGCTCGTCCTCTGGTATCTCTCTGCAAATCGCGACGAGAGCGTGTTCGAGCGCCCCGACGACATCATCGTCGATCGCGCCAACGCCCGCCGTCACCTCGCCTTCGGCCATGGCATCCACCGCTGCGTCGGCGCGCGGCTGGCGGAGCTTCAGATCGGCGTGCTGATGGAAGAGATGGCCAAGCGCCGCCTGCGCCCGAACGTCGTCGCAGAGCCCGAGCGCGTCTCGGCCTGCTTCGTACATGGCTACAAGGCGATGCCGGTCGAGCTTTCGCGCTACTGACGGGCGCCGCTCAGGCTTCCAGCATATGGTCGGCCACGCTGTAGCTATGGCTCGCCTGATAGGCGTTCCGGCCCCGGTTCATGTGCGTCAGGTTGAACCTGCGGATCGCGCGCAGTGCGCGAGGGCATGACATGAACTCTCGGATCGCCCCGCCACCGCGGACCTTGATCCCGAACATGTCCGCGCCGCGCGGGATGAACCAGCCGATGTCCCCGGGGGTCGCGGTGCAGCTGTCGAGAAAATCGCGGTCCAGCTGATCCTGCATTGGTGAACCGTCGCGGGTGAAATCCGAAAGGTGCAGAATGAAGCGTGCGCGGACATCCTCACCATCGGCATAGAGGGTGAACAGCTCCATCCAGCTGGCGTTGACGCGGACGAGCGGCTTGTCCGAGGTCGAGGGCAGGCATGAGACCGACCAATAGTCGCGCTCGGTCCGGCGCGGCAACGGGATGCATGCGCGGCCATAACGGCCGAGGATATCCAGGACGACTTCTGCCTGCGGCCGCCGCCGGAGCTTCTCGAACCGGGCGGCGTATTTGAAACGCTGTTCCAGCTCCTCCGAACGCGCACCAGAATCGAACAGATCGAGTCCGCCTTCAAGCCAGTCGAATTGCTGCTCGGGGCTCACGAACCGGCGCAGGCCGATGGCACCGGGCGCCTTGCTCTTCCGGGCCATGTGGTTCATCGCCTCACCTCCCGCGCATCTCTACAGGATCGGGCAGGCCCGGCAATCTCGGTCGCCGGACCGGGCGTGCCGCTATACTGGTCAACACCCAATGCCGCCCCCCGTCATCCCAACGCGGTCATTGCCAAAGATCGCCATACCCTTTGCCTCCGGTGCATCCGCACCCCACATTCTCGCGTAGCTCCTCCCGAAGCCGCGAAAAGGATGCCGCCATGCTCACCCGCCGCCACCTGCTTACCGTGATCGGCACCAGCGGCATCGCCGTCACCATCGGCTGCTCCTCGCCCGAATCGCAAGCGGCGCAGCGGTTCGAATTCACCCTCAGCGATGCCGAATGGCGCAAGCGGCTCACTCCAGCGCAGTATCGCGTCCTGCGACAGGCGGCGACCGAACGCCCCTTCTCCAGCCCGCTCGACAAGGAGAAGCGCGCCGGCATCTTCGCCTGTGCCGGCTGCGGACTGCCGCTCTACAGTTCGCGGACCAAGTATGACAGCCGCACCGGCTGGCCGAGCTTCTACGCCCCCCTCAAGGATGCGATCCGGACGCGCACCGATTATGCCATCGGCGTACCGCGTACCGAAGTGATCTGCCGCCGCTGCGGCGGGCATCTCGGCCATGTCTTCGACGACGGCCCGCCCCCGACCGGCAAGCGCTACTGCATGAACGGTCTGGCGCTGGCCTTCAAACCGGCCTGACTCTGGTCAGCGGACCACGAAGGTCACCGCAAGGATCACCCGCCATTCGACGACCTCGTTGTCGCGGACGACGCCCTTTGTGTCCTTGACCCAGACGCTTTCGATATTGTCGACGGTCTCGCCGCATTTCGCGACTCCGTCGCGGATCGCGTGCTCGATGCTCTCGGTCGAGCTCGAAATGACCTCGATGACTTTTGCAACCGCCATGGCTTGCTCCCGTCGCTTTGATCGCCTTCCCGCCGGGTCAGAATAGCCCAGGCCGGGATAACGGCAAAGAGACCGAGGCCCGCGGCGCCTTACTTCTGAAGCGAGGTGGTGATCCCGAACTTCTCGAGATCGATTGCGGCAATCGTCACGCCGAACGAGTCTTCGTCGCGATCCGGCTTCGGCGCCTTGCCGGCGTAGATGAAGCCGTTGACCGGGTAGGTCGAGGTGCCGAGGCCACCGTTCGACGCGAACCACACCTTGACGCGACTCCAGTCGCCCTTTTCGGACACGTCCACCGCAATCACATTCTTCTCGACGCCGCCGCGGCGCGACCAGTTGGCATGCGTCAGCAGCACTTCGCGCTCGTTCAGCACCTTCGACACCATCGCGACATGGCCAAGGCGCATGCGCTGTGTCGAGGCGAAAGACATCACCGAACCGACCGCCGGCTCGTTGCCGCGCTCGTACCGGCCCTCGGCCTGGCTCCACCAGGTATGCGCATTGCCGAAGATCTGAACGCCGGAAATCATGCGGGCATAGGGAGCGCACTGCCAGAACTGCGCGTTGGCAGGAGCAATCGTCGCCAGGCAAAGCGCTGCCATCAGCGCGAATCGCGCTGCGATAACCTTGGCTGTCATGCTGGCCCCCTTCAGACCCCGAATCTCGTTGAAGGGTTGGTGGCAGATCGGTTCCGTCGATCCTAGACTGCCGCCGCCGATATCCGATGAATCGTTTCGTCGCGGCGATGACTGACATTCTGTTCAGCTTCGACGGGCGAATTCGGGTCGAGATTCCCTGTGAACAGCCGGTCGTTACGCTGCCGCCCCGATTTGTTGCCCGAAAGCCGCGCCCCGCGATCGTTTCCATTCCGGGACTTCGGTTCATCGCAAGCCATGTTGCTACGCACAACCTTCTGTGATTCTCTACCTGAACGGCGGACGACGCGGGGTTAAGGTTAACGTTAACCAACTTGGGGTATCATCCGCTGTGAAGGAGCAGAGTGGGTGGGAGTGAAGGAGAATGAGCGCACGAAGTAAGCCGGCCGAAGGCGCGATGACGCTGGCCGAGATGAAGGAGTTCGCGGGCTTTGCCGCAGCGACGCAGCGTTATATCCGCCGCGCGCTCGACATCGGCCTCGATCGTACCGATGCGATGGAGCGCTGGTCCCGCGACGTGGTCGAAGCCGCCAGCATCCGTGCCCAGGCGCATATGTACGACCGCCTCCCCGAAATCCGTGCGCTGATTCCTGACGACAGCGGGCTCGATGCAATGGAGCCGTTCATGGCCCCGCTCGTCACCGTTTCCGCCTTCGATTTGAGCCAGGGGCGGCTCACCAGCTTTTCGGCCTATCGTTTCCTCTACGAGCGACTGATCGGCGCTGAGGTGCGGCCGTGGCTGCCCGCCGCCTTCTGCGCGGCTGCAGCGCTTCCTCACCTCCATCCGGACCTGCGCCGCAAGCTGCTCCAGTCGATCAGCGAAGCAGCCGCGACCGCGTCGGGATGGTCGAACCGCCAGCCCGCCTTCTTCCCGCAATGGGTGGAGAAGGTCGGCACGGAGCCGATGCCGGGTTGAAATCCCTGGCGGGTCCGCCCTAACGGCAGACCCGCCACATCCGTTTCGCCTGATCGAGGTGGAAATGGTCACGGTGCGCCGCGTTGTAGTCAGGCGACAATACGGTCGAGAATACGCCGCACGCGCCGTCCCGCACGTCGCGCAGGAACCGCGCCTTCGACCCCTTCCCTTCCCAGTCGCCCACCAAGGTGATGCGCGTACCGTCGGCCAGCCGGAACACCGCGATGTCCACCGCGTCGGCTGTCGCATGCTCGCTCCAGCTCGCGCCTTCACGATTGTACATGCGCCGGCAATTGTAGCTGCCGAAATGCTCGATCTCGGCAACCTTCTGCCCGAAATGGCGTTGGGCCGCAGGCTGGACGACTTCCCACTCCCACGCCGTCAAAGCCGCCGCGACCGGACAGGACATGCCGAGATCTGAAGGCGCTAGGCCGATCCGCCGCGTTCCGCCCAGCCTGAACCGTACCACATCCTCATAGCCGCATTGCCCATTCGCCTCGCTCAGCGGCGCAAGCGCGGTGTAGCGTACCCCCGCTTTGTCCAGCGCCTTTCGGCAGGCGGGAAAATCGTCGGTCAGCGCAGCGAGCTTGCGCCCGGTGAACAGCCCGACCGGCTGGCGCAGGTCAAGCTCGGTCCAGGGAAGGTCCTGCGGCCGGTCGCGCACCATCGCATAGAGCAGCAGCACCAAGGTCAGCGCCACAGCGGCCAGCACGATCGACGCGCTCATGTTGCGCAGCAGCTTCATGCCCGGGACGCCGCCTTGACCGGCTGCGAGGTCACCGGATAGCCGAGCCCCTCGGGAATGCAAAGCCGCTCCTCGCCGTCGCGGGTTTCGATCCAGGGCGTGATTGCCTCGATCCTGTGTGCGCGCGCATCTGCCACCGCTTCGGCGAAGCTTCCGAACTGCGCCAGCCGCTCAAGGTTGCGCCGCGTCGGATAGATGATCCGCGCCTCTCCGCGGTCCGCCATATCCAGCACCTCTAGTGCCGTCGCCCAGAACAGCCGGACATTCTCATTGCCATCGACGCTCGCGACATTCCACGCCCCTTCGGGCAGCCGCGCCAGATAGAAGCGCGTGTCGAACACCTTGTGCGAAACATCCCCGGGGGGCAGCCATCGTGCGAACGGCACCAGCGCGTCGAGATCGAGGTCGAGGCCGGCAAGCACCTCTCCCACCGGCACACCGCCATAAAGTGCCGTGCGCGCCGCTTCGTTGTCGGCCAGCCCGCTCACCCCGATTGCGAGGCCAGCTTCCTCGATCGTCTCGCGGATGGCTGCAATACGCGCGGCCAGATCCTCGCCATCGCCATCGTGCAGCGCGGCCAGCGCAACGTCCCCCGGATCGACCCGGCCGCCCGGAAACACCAACGCGCCGCCCGCAAAGCGCATCGCCGCCGATCGCTCGACGATCAGCAATTCGGGAGCGCCGCTTTCGCGTTCGCGCATCACGACCAATGTCGCGGCAGGGATCGGCTGGGAAGGGGTACCCATCATCGCCGCGGGTGTACGGACCCTCGCAGCGAATGGAAAGAAGTTGAACTAAAGCAAGCGCCCCTGCCCGCTCCCCGCTTCACGTGGCGCGCTGCGGAAGGCTGCAGTGGAATCGACCAGAGGAATGTCCGGCCGCCGTCCATGGAACAGTTCGTCAACGGTCAGGATCTGCATCCGCGCATAGCTTCGTCCGGTCGCCTCCGAATGGAACCGCCCCACCGCCGCCGCCTCGCGCAGCATCGGCCCCGAGGGCGGTGAGCGGCTGACGATCACTCCGATCGGCGCTTTCTCACGTTCCATCACCGAATGCAGATCGCGCACGACCTTCACCCCGACATGCTCGCCGCCCTTGACCGAGACCAGTGCCTTGGCCGTGCGCTGCCGCTCGGGCTTGAAGTAGATGATGCCGTCGATCCCGCCATCCGGCCCCTTCTTCCGTTCAGCGAAAGGCACCGCATCGATCATCGACACTGCCCACCACTGGAACTGGTACGGGTCGCGCCGCGCCAGATCCTCGGCCGAGGCACGGTCGCGCGGCGTGCCTTCCACATTCAGCGCGATCCCGGGAAACGCCGCCTTCATCCGCCGCTCGATCAGGCTGATGGCAAGGTGCGTCACGTCGATCCCCGCCCAGCGCCGCCCGAGCTTCTGCGCAGCGTGCACCGCTGTCCCGCACCCGCAGAACGGGTCGAGCACAAGATCGCCCTCGTTGGAGGAAGCAGCGATGATCCGCTCCAGCAAGGCGATCGGCTTTTGCGTCGGATAGCCCAGCCGCTCCTGCGCCTGCGAGTTGATCGCGGGGATATCGTTCCACAGCGCCTGCACCGGTACCCCGCGCGCCTCGTCCAGATAGCGTTTCAGGCGGATCCCCCCGCTCCGCGTGAAATGCAGCCGCCCTTCGCGATCGAGCCGCTCCATCGTCTCGACCGGCATCCGCCAATAGGAATGAACCCCCTTATACGCATAGTGATAGCCGCCGCCCGACAGTCCCTTGGCGGTGAGGTTGTCGTC
The DNA here is from genome assembly GCF_002797435.1 of Sphingomonas koreensis. NCBI lineage: Bacteria > Pseudomonadati > Pseudomonadota > Alphaproteobacteria > Sphingomonadales > Sphingomonadaceae > Sphingomonas > Sphingomonas koreensis. Next base: position 1,098,660 of record NZ_PGEN01000001.1, read on the forward strand.
CATCCACAGCCGACCGTCGGGGTCGCGGTTGCGGAAACGCGCCTCATAGTCGCGGTCATAGGGCGCGAATTGCGGGTTCCAGACCGGCTTCGTACCTTTCGAATAGAAGAGGACGATGTCGGTGTTGCGCCCGTATCGTCCGCCGTCGCTGTGCGCCGAGGTGCGTTTCCATGTGATCTCGTTGCGGAACCGCTCGGCGCCGAACACGCCGTCGGCGAGCAGCTTGAGGTAGTGGCTCGCGGTCGGGTCGCAGTGAAGATAGAGGCTGCCCGTCGGCTTGAGCACCCGGTGCAGTTCGATCAGCCGGATCGCCATCATCGCGAGATACGCCATCATGTCGTTCTCGCCGAGGAACGCACGCATCGCGTTGAGCAGGTCGAATGCCCGCGTGCACCCGCTCTGCATCGCCTGATCGAAGGCGTCCTCGGCACTGTCGTTCCAGTGCCAGCTGTCCTCGAACGCCTCGACCTGCGCATCCGCCTCCGCCCCGGTCGGCGACCGGAACAGGATGTTGTAGTTGGCGTTCGAATTGAACGGCGGATCGAGATAGATGAGATCGACGCTCTCATCCGCAAAATGGGTGCGGAGCACGTCGAGATTGTCGCCGTAGAAGAGATGATTCGCGAGCCGCATCTTCCGTTCCCACGGCATCACGCCGCGCTGGAACGCTAGACGATCATTTCGGGAACGTGAGTGGATGTGCATCCGTTCCGGAGCCATTGGCGAAGGCCATGGCTCTACCGCCGCGCTGCGCGGTTCCCTGGCGCCGACTGATCGGTTTTGGCATCGCCCGGCTCGCCGCCCGCACGACCTTCAATAAATCCATTAAATATCAAATGATTACGAATGAAGGTACTTGATCCGCTACGGACTCGTCTTCCAGCGAACTCAACCCGCCCGCCCTCAACAAGGACGACGAGCGTCCGCATTGCCGCTAAGGCCTCCGCATGGCGCGGCTGATCCTGTTCAACAAACCCTATGGCGTGCTCTGCCAGTTCACCGACTCGCGCAACCCGACACCGCGCCCGACCCTGTCGGACTTCATCGATCTTCCGGGCGTCTATCCCGCGGGCCGGCTCGATCTCGACAGCGAAGGGCTGTTGCTGCTCACCGATGACGGACGGCTGCAGGCGCGGATCTCCGACCCGCGGTTCAAGACGCCGAAAACCTATCTGGTTCAGGTCGAGGGCGAGCCGGACAAGGCGGCATTGGATGCGCTGCGCCGCGGCGTACGGCTCAAGGATGGCGCGACGCTTCCCGCCGAGATCGAGCGGATCGATCCGCCGGAGCTCTGGCCGCGCGACCCACCGGTACGTTTCCGCAAGACCGTCCCTGATTGCTGGCTGAGTCTGACAATCCGCGAAGGCCGCAATCGCCAGGTGCGGCGCATGACCGCCGCGATCGGCCATCCGACGTTGCGGCTGGTGCGCTGGCGTATCGGCGAGTGGACGCTCGACGGCGTCGCGCCCGGCGCCTGGCGGGAAACGGGATTGATCCCCAGCGGCTGACAGGATCGAGCGGGAAAGAAAATCCGGCTGGCCTAGGACAATACGCCCCCATGACAAGCGGGAGCGAGGCGGCTAGAGGCACCGCATGGCCGGCTGGATCAGAGAGTCGCGAGGCGGACGCAGCATCCTTTTGGTGCTGTTCGCGCTCGTGCTCGCGATTCGTGTCGCGATCCCGACCGGCTTCATGCCGACCGCGGCGCCAAAGGGCATCGTCATTTCGGTCTGTACCGGATTGGGCGAAACCAAGGCGTTTCTGCCGACCGGGGACGACGATGCGCCCGAGCCGCATGGCAGCGGGACTTCCGATTGTACGTTCGCCACCGGCCTTGGCAGCGGGCTGGTCGCATCGGCCTCAGCCCCCCTCGCCGCTTTCGGCCTTGCCGTGCATGGGGTGCGCGCCGATCCCGCGATCGCCGAATTCACGGTCCATCGCCTCGCCGCGCCTCCACCGCCCGCGCACGCACCACCCGCGCACGCCTGAAGGCCGCGCGGCGAACCGTCTGAGATCGTTCGCCACCTGATCGCTCTGGGTGCCCGGCACCCTGTGCGCGCGTCGTGCCGCATGCGGCCGGCGCCGGCAGACGAGGTTCCGACATGTTGGTTGCAACGGGCGGCCGTGCCGCCCTGACGCCTGTGCTGCGCCGGGTCCGCCGGTCGGCCTGGCTGTTGATCCTGCTCTGCATCGCCGCCCAGATCGGCGATGCGACACTCCATCCCGCCGCACGCGCGGCGGCCGGACGCGCAGTTCGATGAGTCGCGCGCGTATCCTGATCCGCCGCGTCCATCTGTGGCTCGGGGTGAGCCTGGGGCTGCTGTTCGTCCTGCTCGGTCTGACCGGCTCGGCGCTCGTCTTCTATGTCGAGATCGACGCCGCGCTGAACCGCAATGCAATCGGCGAAGCCCGGGGCTCGGTCCCAGGCTGGTCATCGCCAGTCTGGGATCGCGCGCTGGCAACCGCGCGCCAGCGCTGGCCTGCCGGGGACTGGTCGTTCGAGGCGACCGGCGAAGGCGGTGCAATCCCCGCGCGCTACTATCCGGCATCGGAACATCATGGCCATCACGCCGAACGCGAGATGGTCTGGTTCTCGCCCGACGGGAACCGGATTCTCCGCACCGAACCCTGGGGCGGCTATGTGATGAGCTGGCTCTACGAACTGCACATGCACCTGCTCGCAGGTGAGACGGGGCGGCAGATCGTGGGCTGGTCCGGCGTCGCGATGCTGGTGCTGCTCATCTCCGGCATCGCCGCCTGGTGGCCGCGCGGCAGCTGGCGCAAGGCGCTCGCGTTCAAGCGGAAAGCCGCGCCGATCCGCCGCCTGCGCGACCTGCACAAGCATTTCGGGCTGTGGAGTTCGGCCCTGCTGCTCGTGCTCGTCGGCACCGGCGTGCTGCTCGCGCTGCCGGGTGTGAAGACTCAGGTGATCGGCACCATGATCGCCACACCCGATCCGGTACCGGCACCGCGTTCGATCGCCAGCACGGCCCGACAGATTTCAGTGGCCGAAGCGCTGACGGCGGCGCACCGCGCCCTGCCCGATGCGCGGCTCGCCTTCACAGATGTACCGCCCGCCGGGGACAAGCCGTTCCGCATCCGCGCGCAGGTGCCGGGCGATCCGCACGCGCGCTTCCCGGGCAGCTTCGTTTTCGTCGATCAGTATTCGGGCCGCGTCCTCGCAGTGCACGACATTCGCCGGGGCAACGCCGGAACGACCGTCTCGGCATGGATCCGCACGCTGCACGACGGGTCGGTCGGCGGCACGCCTGCCCGCATCGTGGCGGCCCTGCTCGGTCTCATCCCGGCCGTGCTTTTCGGGACCGGCCTTCTCCACTGGCTGCGGCGTCGGCGCGCGCCGCATCTCCGTACACAATCAAGAACATCCTCAGGGAGCATTTCGTGAAGACTTCACTTTTCGCCATCGCCGCAACCCTCGCGGCAACACCTGCCTTCGCCCAGGACGAGTCCGCCCGCGGCGACGCCGGAACCGTCATCGTCACCGGCCAGCGCCAGCTGGAGGAGCAGCCCGACGTCGCCGGGCGCCTCGGGCTCACCAACCGCGAAACCCCCGCCATCGTTGATGTCCTAACCCAGGCCGATTTCCAGAATCAGGGTGTGCGGACCGCGATCGAGGCGCTGAACGCCGCACCCGGTGTCGCGTCGGGCAACCTCCCCGGCTCGATCGGATCGGTGTCGATGCGCGGCTTCCATCGCGCGGTGAACTATCTCTATGACGGCGTTCGCATGGCCAATTCGGACGTCGGCATCCGCAACTGGGATGCATGGATGTTCGAGCGGATCGAGGTGATCAAGGGCCCAGCCTCGGTCACGTCGGGCGAAGGCGCACTGGCCGGCGCGATCAACTTCGTCCCCCGCCGTCCCAAGCTCGACGGCGCCAGCGGCGAAGTGCTGGCCAGCTATGGCAGCTTCGACACCGCCCGGCTTGCGGGCGACGTCAACCTGCCGCTCGGCCCGACCGCGGCGGTGCGCGGCGACCTTTCCTGGTCGCGCTCGTCGGGATGGGTCGACGACACGGATAGCCGGACGTTCGCCGCCTCTGTCTCGCTGCTGTTCCGACCCAGCGACCGCTTCTCGCTGACCGTATCGGCCGACTATTTCGAGGACCGGTTCTCGAGCGCCTATTTCGGCACGCCGGTCGTGTCCCGCGCGGTCGCGCGCGATCCGTCCGGCGCGGTGTCGGGCAGTGCGGGCCTGGTGCTCGACAAGGCGATGCGGCGCCTCAATTTCGACGTCCTCGACGGCGATGTGGGGTCTGACACGCTGTGGCTTCGCGCCCGCGGCGAATATGTGGTGTCGGACTCGCTCAAGCTGGTAAGTGACACGAGCTGGTACACGTCGAACCGAATCTGGCGCGACGCGGACGAATATACGTTCAATGCGGCAACCGGGCTGATCGACCGCTCGACCTCGCTGATCACCCACGACCATCAATATTGGAGCCAGCGGCTTCACCTTGGTTTTGACGGGGAAATCGCAGGGATGCGCAATCGCTTCGCCGCCGGCGTCGAGTTCGGCGGCACCAGTTTCTTCACCAAACGCCGCTTCGGGGCCGCCCCGTCCGCCGATCCGTTCAAGCCGGTCCGTGGCACCTTCCCGCAGGATACCCCCGCCAATTTCGGCACGCGTCAGGACGTCACCGCCGATGTCGATTCCTACGCCTTGTTCGTTGAGAATGCGCTCAACCTGACGCCCGACTGGCTGGTCGCGGGCGGCCTGCGCTACGATCACGTCAAGCTCGACCGGCGCGTCGTCAACGCCACCAGTGGTGCCGCGCAGACCTATGGCCAAAGCTATGATCCGGTCTCGTGGCGGATCGGCACCGTCTACAGCCTGACGCCCAAGACCCAGGTCTTCGCGCAATACAGCTATGCCGTCACCCCAGTGAGCGGGCTGCTGTTCCTCAGCGCCGCCAACGCCAGCTTCGACCTCACCACCGGTTATTCCTACGAGGCGGGGATCAAGACCTCGCTCACCGGCAGCGGGGTCGAGCTGACCGCGTCGCTGTTCAACATCCGCCAGGACGACATATTGACGCGCGATCCGGCGAACCCGGCGGTGGTCGTCCAGGGTGGCAACCTTCGCTCGCGCGGTGTCGAGCTGTCGCTCAACCTGCCCGCCACTGACGAACTCAACATTGGGGTCAGCGGAACCTTGCTCGACGCCGAATATGGCGAGCTGATCGAAGCCGGCGGCGCCGACCGGTCGGGCAACCGCCCGCCCAACGTGCCCGAACGGCTGGCCGATCTCGTCGTTACCTATGCGCCCAAGATGCTGCCGGTGACGCTGACCGGTTCGATCCGGCACAATGGCGGCTTCTTCACATCAAACGCCAACACCGTGAAGGTCAATGCGTTCACTACGTTCGACGCCGCGATCGCATGGCGCACGAAGCTCGGCACGCTGACGCTGCGGGGCCGCAACCTCACGGACGAATTCTATGCCGACTGGTCGGGCTACGCCTCCGGCCTCGTCTTCGTCGGCGCGCCACGCAGCGTCGAGCTGTCGCTCACCCGCCGGTTCTAGAAGGAGAAGAGAAGATGCAGATGTTCAAGCCCATTGCGGCGGGGGTGCTCGCGCTCATGCTCGCCACCCCGATCGCCGCGCATGATTTCAAGCGCGGCACCCTGTCGATCGCTCATCCCTGGACACGTCAGACCGCCCCGGGACAGGCCAATGGCGGCGGGTTCATGACGGTCAGCAACACCGGGAAGCAGGCCGATCGCCTGATCGGTGGCAGCTCGCCCGCCTCTGCCAGGGTCGAGATCCACACCATGTCGATGGCGGGCGGAGTGATGCGGATGCGTCCGCTACCCAATGGCCTCTCCATCCCCGCCGGCGGCAAGCTCGAGCTCAAGCCGGGCAGCCATCACATCATGCTGATCGGCCTCAAGAAGCCGCTCAAGCTCGGCACGATGGTGCCGCTGACCTTGCGCTTCGAGAAGGCCGGTACGGTGACCGTTCAGCTCAAGGTCGAAGCGATCACCTACGGAACGGGAGCCGGCCATGACCATTGAGACGCCGCAGAGCGAAACGCCGAAACCCTCAGCCCTCCGCCGCATCCGCCTGTTGCTGTGGGGGGTTGTCGCGATCGCCGCCGTCGTCAGCGGCGTGCTGTGGTTCCAGCAGCGTAGCACTGCACCCACCGCCGCCGAGAAGGGCTATGCCTCAGCCTTTGGCGGCGCATTCGACATGATCGACCAGAACGGCAAGACCGTCACCGACCAGACGCTGCGCGGCAAGCCCTATGCGATCTTCTTCGGCTTCACGCGCTGCCCCGACGTCTGCCCGACCACGCTCAGCCGGATGGCCGCGCTGCGCAAGCAGCTTGGGCCGGACGGCGACAAGTTCAACATCGTCTTCGTCTCGGTCGATCCGCAGTATGACAAGCCGAAGGACATCGGCAGCTATGTGACGCTGTTCAACACGCCGATCATCGGTCTGACCGGCTCGGACGCGCAGATCGCGCGCATCGTGAAGGCCTTCAAAGTCTATTACGCCAAGGTACCGGTCGAGGGCGGCGACTATACGGTCGACCACACCGCATCGGTGTTCCTGATGGACAAGGACGGCCAGTTCGTCGCGACCATCGACCACAAGGAAAGCCAGACGGTTGCGCTCGACAAACTCAAACGGCTGATCTGAACCGCCAGGAGACCGGCGCCACCCCATGTAGCCGGTCTCATCGCGCCTCAAAGCATCTTATTGCGACAGGCTCGCAATATAGCCAGGACTTTGCGCGGCCGGGGTCGCGCCGCCCGTGCCGAGAGAAAAGTCCCGCCCCCGACCGGGGCGCCGTCGCCCCCTCCTATAATGGCGGAGTGAAGCTTCGCTACCGGACTGGGGGATCGTGACGATGATTGATGGTGCACCCGATTTTCGCGTGAGCGCGCCGCCCTCCGTCACGGTACGGACCGTCGCGGCGTTCCGGTCGGACCTGCGGGACGCCTGCGGTTCGCATTCCAGCATCCTGCTAGACATCGGCGGCGTGACCGAAGCCGATCTCAGCTTCGTCCAGGTCGTCTATGCCGCCCGTTACCAGATGGACAGCGTCGGCGGCTCGCTGAAGCTCGCCGGCCCGGCGACCGCGGGTGCCCCGATCGCAACGCTGCTCCGGCGCGCCGGCTTCACCACCAACCCCGCCGATATCGATTTCTGGTTCCATGGAGAATTGCCGCAATGACCGCATCGATCCTGACCGTCGATGACTCGCCGAGCCTGCGCATGGCGATCCGCATCGCGCTGACCGGCGCGGGCTATGCCGTGACCGAGGCCGGCGACGGCGTCGAGGGACTGCAGAAGGCCGGAGGCAGCCAGTTCGACCTGGTGGTTACCGACCTCAACATGCCCAACATGGACGGGCTGACCATGATCCGCGAGATGCGCAAGCTGCCCGCCTATTGCGGTACGCCGATCATCTTCCTGACGACCGAGTCCGACGATGCGATGAAGGCACAGGCAAAAGCCGCCGGCGCCACCGGCTGGCTGGTCAAGCCCTTTGTCCCCGATCAGTTGATCCGCGTCGCGCGCAAGGTTCTGGGCCGGTGAGCGGCCAGGATCCCATCGCCGCCTTCCGCGTCGAGGCAGGCGACCTGCTCGACCAGATCGAGCACGGCCTGCTCGACCTGACCGGACGGCTCGACGACCGCGAGCTCGTCGATGAGGTGTTCCGCGGCCTGCACACGCTCAAGGGCTCGGGCGCGATGTTCGGCTTCGACGCGTTGGCGACCTTCACCCATCATTGCGAAACCGCCTTCGATCGCGTGCGCAAGGGGCTCGCCCCCGCGACGCAGGAACTGGTTGCCGTCATCCTCTCTGCGCGCGACCATATGCGCCTGCTGATCGACGGCGATCAGGATCAGGCCACGGGCGATGCGATCCTCTCGCGGCTCCAGGCAGCGATCGATGCAGCGGGCGGCGTCCCCGATTCCATCGCCGCGCCGATCGAGCAGGCCGCCGCCGGCGACGGCCCCACCAGCAAGAGCGGCTGGCGACTACGGTTCCGCCTGCCCGCCGATGCGATGGCGAACGGCACCAACCCGCTGATGCTGCTCGACGAACTGCGCGACCTCGGCGACTGCGCCGTGCGCGCGCTGACCGACCGGATTCCGCCGCTGGCCGATCTTGCGCCCGCCGAGAACCATGTCGGCTGGGAAGTCGAACTGCGCGGCGACGTGCCGATGAGCGCGATCGAGGACGTCTTCATTTTCGTGATGGACGACATGGAGCTGTCCTGCGAACCGCTCGACGTCCAGACGGACGAAGCACCCGCCGGGACACCAGCGCCTCCGGCGGCCACCGCAGAGGCCGGATCGCCGTCCGCCCGGGCCACCGCAGCCGCCAAGGCGGACGAAAGCGTCCGTGTCCCGGCCGAGCGACTCGACGAACTCATGGACCGGGTCGGCGAGCTGGTCATCGCCCAGAGCCGCCTGTCGCAGCTCGCCCAGGGCAGCGGCCATGACATGGTCCTGCGATCGGTCTCGGAAGAGATCGAGCGGCTGGCAGGTGAATTGCGCGACACGATGATGGTGCTGCGCATGGTCCCGGTCGCATCGCTGTTCAACCGGTTCCGCCGCCTTATCCACGACCTGTCGCGCGAGACCGGGAAATCGATCGAGCTGCTGACCGAGGGCGAAGCTACCGAAGTCGACAAGACCGTAATCGAACGGCTCGCCGACCCGATGGTTCACCTGATCCGCAACGCCTGCGACCATGGACTCGAGACGCCCGATCAGCGCGCCGCCGCGGGCAAGGACTCGACCGGCACCGTGCGCCTCTCGGCGCATCAGGCCGGCGGCGAGGTTGTGATCACCATCCAGGACGATGGTCGCGGCATCGATCGCGATCGGGTGCGGGCCAAGGCCGAAGCTCAGGGGCTGATCCAGCCCGGACAGCTGCTGGCGGACCAGGACCTGCTCCAGATGATCTTCCATCCCGGCTTCTCGACCGCCGCTCAGGTCACCAACCTCTCGGGCCGCGGCGTCGGCATGGACGTCGTCAAACGCACCATCGAAAGCCTGCGCGGCGCGATCGACGTCGCCAGCACGCCCGGCAAGGGCTCGACCATCACTTTGCGCATCCCGCTCACGCTGGCGATCATCGACGGGCTGCTCGTCCGGGTCGGCACGGGCCGCTATGTCATCCCGCTCGCCGCGGTCGAGGAATGCCTCGAGCTACCGCTAGAAGAGGATCTGCGGACCCGCGGCCGCAGCTTCATCACGCTGCGCGACAGTCTCGTCCCCTTCCTGCGCCTGCGCGAGATGTTCGCCTGCGGCACCCGGCCCGACGCGTTCCAGAAGATCGTCGTCATCGCCACCGGGACCGAGCGGGTCGGGCTGGTCGTCGATCAGATCATCGGCAGCCACCAGACGGTGATCAAGTCGATGTCGGCGCTGCACCACAATGTGACGACCTTTGCCGGCGCCACAATCCTCGGGGACGGCGGGATCGCGCTGATCCTCGATGTGGCCCAGCTCGTCGACATCGGCCGCAACCAGGAGGAGCGGCTTCGCGCCGCTGGCTGAACCATGACCGATCATATCACCACATCGACGCCTTGGGACGATCAGGGCCAGCTTGAAGTGCTGACTTTCGATCTTCAGGGCGAAACGCTGGCGCTCGAAGCCTTTCTGGTGCGGGAGATCATCGATCTCCTGCCCGAAACCCCGGTGCCCGGGGCTCTGCCGCTGGTCGGCAGCGTGGTCAATTTCCGCGGCCGGATCATTCCCGTCGCCGATCTGCGCCTCGCCTTCGGCATGGCTACGGCCGAAGCCACGGTCGACAGCCGGATCGTCGTCATCGAAACCGATCTGAACGGCGAGAGCATCCAGCTCGGCGTTCGCACCGACAGGGTGCATGAAGTGACCACGCTGCACCGCAGCGCCAGCGAACAGCCGCCGCTCGTCGGCATGCGCTGGCGGCGCGACTATCTGCGCGAGTTGGTACGCCGGGACGAGGGCGTCGTCCTCATCCCGGATCTTCCCGCCATTTTCCGTTCGCTCGATGCGCCGGCACGGCCTGCCGAACCGCATCTCACCCTCGTTCACTGACGGTCTTCTCCGACCCACCTGCAAGGATTGATCAGGATGCGTGCCACCATAAAAATGAAGCTGGGGGCGACCTTCACTGTCGTCGCCGTCATGTTGCTTGTCGTCAGCGTGATCGGAATCACGAAGATGTCGACGCTGAACACCGCGATCACCGACCTCATCTCCGGCCCGGTCAAGCGGCAGGAAATGGCGCTGACCGTTACCAGCCAACTCGGCACTCTGCTTCGTATGGAGCGGAACATGACGATGAACACCGATCCGGCGAAGCTGGCCGAGTTCAACGCGGAAACCGCCACTGCGCTGAAGCAGATCGATGAGCTGATCACGGAGGCCGAGCGCACCGCGCCCGAGCAAACCAAGGCGAACTGGAGCAAGCTGCGCCAGGATTTCACCACCTATCGCCCGATCAACGAGCGGGTCCGTGCGCTGGCCTCGGCCGGCGACGTTGAGGCCGCCCGTAAGATCTCGTTCACCGACTCGAGCCGCCTCAACACTCTGATGGAGGAGAGCACGGCCAAGCTGATCGCGGGTTCCGAAGCCGCAATGAAGCAAGTCGATGACGAAACTAACAAGCTCTACAGCGATTCGCGCATGCTGCTCTTCACGGTGTCCGCGATCGCGCTGCTGGTCGCCGTCGCCGGCGCGTTCTGGATCTCGATGATCGTGTCGCGCGGTCTGCGGAATATCGGCACCGTCGTCAGCGCGGTCGCGATCGGCGATCTCGATCAGGACGTGAAGATCACCACCAATGACGAGATCAAGGATCTGGTTGATACCGTGAACGCGATGACCGCCAATCTGCGCGTCAGCGCGGGCCTCGCCGACAGGATTGCCGATGGCGACCTGACCGTCACGCACAAGCCGCTGTCCGACAAGGATGTACTCGGCCATGCCCTGGTGCGGATGATCGATCGTCTGCGGGGCGTCGTCGGCGACGCCGGCGCGGCTGCGGAGAATGTCTCCGCAGGCAGCCAGGAACTGTCGGCCAACAGCGAACAGGTCTCGCAGGGTGCGACCGAGCAGGCCGCGGCGGCCGAGGAAGCCTCGGCGTCGATGGAGCAGATGGCCGCCAACATCAAACAGAATGCCGACAATGCGGCGCAGACCGAGAAGATCGCGCGCCAGTCGTCCAGGGACGCCGAAGCCAGCGGTGTCGCCGTGGACCGTGCCGTGGGCGCGATGCGCACCATCGCGGAGAAGATCGGCATCGTGCAGGAAATTGCGCGCCAGACCGATCTGCTCGCGCTCAACGCCGCGGTCGAGGCCGCCCGTGCGGGCGAGCATGGCAAGGGCTTTGCCGTCGTCGCGTCGGAAGTCCGCAAGCTCGCCGAGCGCAGCCAGACCGCGGCTGCCGAGATCGGCGCGGTGTCTGCCGATACCGTGAAGGCGGCGAGCGAAGCGGGCGAGATGCTGACCAAGCTGGTGCCCGACATCCGCCGGACCGCCGAACTGGTGTCCGAAATCAGCGCGGCCTGCCGCGAGCAGGATGTCGGCGCGTCGCAGATCAACGAGGCGATCCAGCAGCTCGACAAGGTCACCCAGCAGAATGCGGGCGCGTCGGAACAGATCTCGACCACTTCGGAAGAGCTCGCCGCCCAGGCCGAGGAACTGCAGAGCAGCATCGCCTATTTCCGCATCGACGATCAGGGCAAGGCGCGTCGCCAGGCGCCGGCACCGGCCGCACGCCCGGCTGCACCGCGCGCCACCGCGGTCAAGGCCAAAGCCAGGCCCAACTCGATCGCCGATCAGAAGGCGCGTGTCGCCGGCTTTGCGCTCGACCTCAACCAAGGCGGTCCGGATGCGGACGACGCCGAGTTCGGAGCGCAGGCGGCATGAGCGCGGTCGAGGAAATCCAGGCCGTCACCTTCGGCCTGGGGGCGGAAGTCTTCGCCGTGCCGGTGGCGTTCGTAAAGGAGATCCTCGACTATCGCGAGACCTTCCGCATCCCCGGCGGCCCCGACTATCTGCTGGGTCTTACCGACCTGCGCGGACAGGGCGTCACCACGATCGACTTCCGGCTCCGGCTGGGTCTGCCACGCGCGGATGCCACCTCCGCCACCCGCATCCTGGTGATCGAGGTGCCGCTCGCCGACCGGACGCTGCTGCTGGGACTGGTGGTCGATCGAGTGATCGAGGTCAGCAGCTTCCGGTCCGGTGAGATCGAGGGTGCACCCGATATCGGTGCGGACTGGCCCTCCGACTACATCGCCGGGGTGGTCCGGCGGCAGGACGGCTTCGTCGTCCTGGTCGATGTGAACGCGATCTTCGCCAACGAAGCGTCACCGGTGCTCGCCGCGGCTGCGGCCTGAAGCATCCTTCTGCCCGGCGGCCGCATCGGCCGCCGGGCCCCGCTTTTCCAGTCACCATACGCCCTTCATGGAGCTTCCATGCCCGTTGCCGCCGCCAGCAAGACCGTTTCGAGCGATCATCTGAGCAAGCGCGATTTCGCGCGGCTGGCCGGGTTCATCCATGACTATGCCGGAATCAAGATGCCCGCGGGCAAGCTGACCATGCTGGAAGGGCGCCTGCGCCGCCGGGTACGCGCCACCGGAGCCGAGGATCTCGAAAGCTACTGCAGCTGGCTGTTCGACGAGGGACATCTGGCGGACGAGGCGCTGCACCTCATCAACGCGGTGACCACGAACAAGACCGATTTCTTTCGCGAGCCCGCCCATTTCGACTTTCTCGAGCACACGGCCCTGCCCGCGCTTCGCGACGCCGGAGTCCGCACGATCCGGGCCTGGAGCTCGGCCTGCTCGACCGGTCCCGAAGCCTATACGATGGCGATGATGCTCGACGATTTCGCCGCGCGCAGCGATGGCCTGTCCTACGGCATCCTCGCCACCGACCTCGACACCGAGGTGCTGGAAACCGCCCGCCGCGGCATCTACCCGGCCGACCAGCTCGACCCTGTGCCGGACCCGTTGGCCCGCCGCTACGTGCTGCGCCCGGTCGATCCGAAGCGGCGCGATGTGCGGATCGCGCCAGAACTGCGGAGCGCGATCGGCTTCGCCCGGCTCAACCTGATGGACGATCGCTATCCGATCGGCAGCCCGATGCATCTGATCTTCTGCCGCAACGTCCTCATCTATTTCGACAAGCCGACCCAGCGCGCCGTCGTCGCGCGGCTTGCGGAGAAGCTGACGCCCAACGGCTATCTCTTTCTCGGCCATTCGGAATCGATCACGGGGTTCGATCTGCCGCTGACGCAGGTCGCCAATACCGTCTTCCAGCGGAGCAACTGATGACCGGCAACAAGCGCATCCGCGTGCTGGTCATCGACGACAGCGCCAGCGTACGCCAGACGATGACCGCGATCCTGCAAGAAGATCCGCAGATCGAGGTGATCGCCGCCGCATCCGATCCGTTCAGCGCCGCACGCTACATCCAGGACGAAGTCCCCGACGTCATCACGCTGGATGTCGAAATGCCGCGGATGGACGGCATCACCTTCCTGCGCAAACTGATGTCGCAATGCCCGGTCCCGGTCGTCATGTGCTCGTCACTGACCGAGGAGGGATCGGAGACTTTGCTCCAGGCGCTGGAGGCCGGCGCCGTCGATATCATCCTCAAGCCCCGTATCGGCGTCGCCGATCACCTGATCGAGCAGCATTTCCAGATTCGCGAGACAGTGAAGGCCGCGGCCGGCGCGCGCGTCGGCGGAAAGCGCCCGCCCCGCCCCGCCACCGGCCGAGAGCCGGAAAAGAAGCTGACCGCGGACGCCGTTCTCCCGCCGCCCAGCGGGCGCGCCATGAGCCGCACCACCGAGATGGTCGTGTGCATGGGCGCATCGACCGGCGGGACGGAGGCGCTGCGCGAGGTGCTGGAGGCACTGCCTGCCAACGCGCCGGGCATCGTCATCGTCCAGCATATGCCCGAGCATTTCACCAAGGCCTTCGCGCGCCGTCTCGACGGCCTGTGCGAAGTGGCGGTCAAGGAAGCAAGCAACGGCGATCCGGTGCTGCGCGGCCATGTCCTGATCGCGCCGGGCGGCAAGCACACCATGCTGGAGCGGCAGGGCGCACGCTATCATGTCTCCGTACGCGACGGGCCGCTCGTGTCGCGACACCGCCCCTCGGTCGACGTGCTGTTCCGCTCGGCCGCGCGCAACGCCGGTTCCAACGCCGTCGGGATCATCATGACCGGCATGGGCGACGACGGCGCGCGCGGCCTGCTCGAGATGCGCGAGGCGGGTGCGCGAACCATCGCACAGGACGAAGCCAGCTCGATCGTGTTCGGCATGCCCAAGGAAGCGATCGCGCGCGGGGCGGCCGAGCATGTCGCGCCGCTCCAGACCATCGCCCGCGCGTTGCTCCAGGCGGCCGATCGCTAGGCCGGGAAGTTGACAAAGTTACGGGAAACGCGATTCATTCTGTCAACTTCGTCGCCTTTGTCGGGCGCTGCATTGGGCCGAGGATATCGACAGAATCAAAGAGCGTCCGCCAAGCGGCCAATCGATGCAAGCAAACCAATTCCAACATTGCAAGCGGGACGGCTATTGGGTGGGAAGCTGCCATATCCGAGGCCATATCACTCAATACCGATCACGGTTCCAAAACACGAAAGGCAATGCCGTAATTGGAGCCAGCAGCAGCGCGAAGACCATAATCTGCACGGCCAGCCCGATCTGCCACCCCGCTCCGCTAGATGGGCCTGCAAGTTCCGGCAGCGAAAAGAACGGGAGTCCGCCCAACCCCGTGGCAAGCCACCAGAACGAAGGAGCTGCAATCGCCCAGATTGCGCACATATACGTGTACCACCGGGGCAACTTCATATCTGAACCCTATGCGCCGTTAGACGCTTTTTCTCGAATGCCTAGATCACATTTGTGGCGGGCCTGCCCAATGTCCGCAATGGGGTCGATAACCGCCGCACCGACTGAACGCCGATCCGCGTCCGTGTCGACAGGGGCCATCCGGCACCCTTCTCGTTCAGAACAGCCCGTCGTCGAACAGGTCGTCGTCATCCTCCGCGGCCGCCGGCGCGGGAAGATCGTCATTCGCGCCCGCGGGCCGGAAGGTCCGGTGGATCTCCCGTTCCCGCGCCATGGTGTAGCGCGCGGCGATCTGATCCATCAGCGCCGACAGCGCCTGCTGCGCCGGTTCGGCCATCTCCGCATCGGGCTCGATCTCGACCGCCCGTGCCAGATCCGCCAGCCCATCCACCGCCTGAGTCAGCGCCGGACCGATATCGGCATCGCCACCGATGTCGCCGCTCGTGTCATGGAGCATCGCGCCGATCTGCATCGCATCCTGATCGACGCCCGACAGGCTCTCCGCCATGCGGACGCCGCCGTCCCGGATCGCCGCCAGCGACTGGAGCAGCATCGCGTTGGTATCGGGCGGTGCTTCGCCCGTTTGCGTATCGCCGATCATCCGCGCCGCACTGTCGATCCGGTCGAAGCTCTGGGACACCATCTCCCAGATCCCGGCCAGCCGCCGGGAGAAGGACTGGATCTCCTCCGAGATCACCGCGAGCCCGCGCCCGTCGGCACCGAGCCCCCGGCATTGCAGTGCGGTGTTCCAGGCCATCTGCTCGACATCCTTCTGGATGCGGTTCACCGCCTTGAGCCGGTCGAACAGGCTGTCGGCCGCGCGCGAGGTGGCGCGACCCAGCTTCGCGCTGTCCGCCTCCGCCGCGCAGAGCTGCCGCGTGACGTTCGCCACCCCGCCGATATCCTGCTCCAGCCGCTGCAGCACCTGCTGGATGTCGCCGCCGCTCCCGCCGCCCTGCCGCATTTCCGCGAGCCGTGCGGCATCCGGCGCAATGCCCTGCAGGCTTCCGGCAAGCGTGCGGGATTCGCGCAGGAAATCCGCCACGGTGTCGGCGGCCTGCGCAGCGGCCAGCGCGGTGACATGGTCCACCAGATGCCGGCAGGTCTGTGGTTCGATGCCGGGCGCTGCGACATGCACGCCCAGCAGTTCGATGCTCTCCGAGATGTGTTCGAGCCGCTGGCGCGTGATGTCGCCGATCTGCAGCGCCCCCAGCGCCACCGCAACCTTGCCGCGAATGTCCCGCGCAAGATTCGCGATCCGCTCCGCCAGCGCGGCGCTGCTGTCCTGCAGTTCCTGCAGCGTCAGCGCATCGGCGGCGAGCTTCTGGGGTATGCGGGGGATGACCGCCGCGCACTCGCGACCGAGCAGCCGGTCGGCGGCCGCCATGTCGCCGATGCTCTGCCCCAGCTGGGAGATCTCGGTTTCGAATTCATCGACCTGCCGCTCGGCCTGCTCCAGCTTGGCGACCATGTGATCGGCAAAGCTCGCAAACCCATCCGCCCCGGCCGCCGCCACCTTGATGTTGAGACCGCAGATATGAAGGAAGGACAGGGTCCGCCGGATCTGCTTGAGATGCTGGAACAACTCGTCGCTGGACAGCTGAATCGCATCGAGGCTCTGCTGGCGCCGCCCCTGCTCCATCGGCAGGCCGGTCAGGCGATCGGCGGTCAGGCGCATCGTTTCGATCGCTGCCAGCGCCGCCTGGCGATTCATCGCGTTGCTCACGCCTTCGAGCGAGGAAACCAGCCGCTCGACGATCTCATAGGCGCGCGCCAGGGCCGTCCCGGCGCTGACGAAGCGCGCGTCGAGGCTGGCCGCCAGTCCCGCCAGTTCCGTCCCGATGATCGCAAGCGGCGATGGATCGCCCTGCATCGCGCGTGCCGCCGTCGAAACCTGCACCAAAATCTCCTGTCTGGCTGTTTGCCGGTTGATCGCGCCCGTCCCGCGGCCTCAGCGGCCCGCGGACACCCTTGCTGGTACAGCATGGCTGACCTGGAACCGGCCCGCCTGAGTGGCCAGCCGGGTGGCGTCGTCATGCAGCGACCGGGCCGACACGCTGTTCTGTTCGATCATCGACGCATTCTGCTGCGTCGCCTGATCCATCGTCCCCACGACCGTGTTGATCTCCGAAATCGCACTCGATTGCGCCGAATTGTCGTCCGACATCTGCGCGATGAGCGCGTGAACACGCTCGAACTTCGTCGCCACGCCGTTCAGCGCATCGTCGACCCGGCTCACGGCGCCGACGGCAAGCTCGATCTCCGACTGGGTGGCGGACAGGCCCTCGCGCGCCTTGCGGGCCTCCTCCTCGGCACGCATGGCGAGCGCACGAACCAGATCGGCGACCACGGCAAAGCCGCGCCCCGCCTCACCGGCCCGTCCGGCCTCGACAGCGGCGTTCATCGCCAGCACGCGCGTCTGGAATGCGATCTTGTCGACCCCCTCGATCACCGTGTCGATGCCGCGCGCGCTCTCATGCACCACCTGCATCGTCTGCACGGCGTCGCTCGCGCCGGTCTTGCCCTGCTCCATCGCCACGCGCGCCTCGTCCGCGATGGTGAGCGTTTCGCGCGCACCCGAGGCGGTCGTCCTGACGCGTGCCTCGACCTGGCCGAGCGCGGCGGCGGTCTGCTCGAGCGCCGCGGCGTTGCTCTCCATGCGGCGCGCCAGGCTTTCCGACGCTGCGGCGATGTCGTGCGATCCGCCCTTGATCGCGCCGGAAGCGCTCACCACCGACCCGATCGTCGCACGCAGATTGGCAAGCGTCGCATTGTACGACCGCTCGAGCGAGGCGAAGGCGGATGGCAGGCCAGCGATATCCTCCGCGAGATCGCCGTCCGCCAGCCGCGCCAATGCGTCGTCCAGCGTCGCGATCGCCCGGTTCCGCTCGGCCGCCGCTTCGTCGAAATAGGTTGAGATGGACAATTCCATGTCGAGCAGCGCCGCCTTGGTCAGTGCCGCGATCATCTCGCCCCGCCCGGCACGCAGGCCGGGCAGCCGCCGCCACGGCGGCGACGCGCGGTCGACGGCGCGGACGATATCCTCCAGGACCAGGCTGTACGCGCCGATATACCAGCGCGGCTCCAGACCGATCCGCGCGTGAACCGCGCCAATCCGCCTGACGCTGCTATAATAGTCGGCGTCGAACCTGCCGTTGATCAGGTGCATCCAGTGACGGGTCTGCGCGGCATGTGCCGACGCGACATGCGCATCGTCGCGAAAGAAGCGCGCAGTTTCAGGGGTGGATCGCGCACGCGCATAGAAGCGGTCCAGGGCCGGGCCGATGCTGCGCTCGACGATCGGGCGCGCCGCCCGAAGCGCGTCGCGCTGCCTCTCGTTCAGCTCGAAGAACCGGAGCCGCGCTTCAATGTCGGTGACACTCATCTTTCGTCCTCATTGCGGTCGAACACCCGGCCCCCACCGAAAACCGCATGTTGTTATGATAGGATGGGAACCGCATTTCCGGTCTTGCGGCGCCGTTTATCTTCCACCGCATCCGCCCGGCTTCATGACGCGCGGGCGAAGGTGGCCGAAAGGCCAGGTTTCGCCGACGCAAATAAGGAGAAGCCCTTAGTTGGAAGGTCATACAACATGACGCAACGTGGACCGAGGGTTCGGGGGACGGTCTCTACTATCTGTCAATCGCGCGCCCTTGGGGGGGCGGGAATCAAGATCGAGAGCGTGTGCAAAGATGTTCGATGGGCTGGAAACCACCGTCGTCGCGGCAGATGTGCCGGTATTAGAGTTCGAGTTCAGACTGAAACTGCGGGTCGAATGCCCGGCCACCTTGTGGCGGGCTGCAGCCAGGCATTGCGGAAGCCATATCGATGCTTCGATCGATGACATCGCCGAACTGATCGGCCCCGAGGAAGATCCGTCGATCGCCGATTGCCTGATGGCGCTGGCGCTTCCCGCCAGGATCGCCGGCTGCACCATGACGAACGTGTCGATCGGCACCGAAGTCGCGCCGGTGCGCTACGACGACGGCTAGACCGCGGGCCGATCCGGCATCCGGACCGGCCCGGGTCGATCACGTGCCGGCCGAAACCGCGACCAGCCCGTAGAGCGGCATGCGGATGCCGTTGACGCCCAGCATGATCTCACCCCCGCTGGCGACGACATCGGTGACCTTGGCCACCGAATTGATCGTGGTCTCCAGCTTATCGCCGTTCGCCGTGGTTGCCTTGACCGCCAGCGTATAGGCGCCGTCCGGCGCGCGCGTGCCGTCGCTCTTCTTGCCGTCCCATTCGAACCGGCCCTGCGCCTTCGGATCGAGCGTCACCGTGTTCACGACCTTGCCCGATGCATCGGTGATCGTCGCGGTGATCGCGGTGGGCGTCCCGTTCACATGATAGGTCCATTTCGCCGGATCGGTGCCGAGGCCGGCGACGGCGGAATCGAAGCGCGCCTCGCGCCCGATGAAGCTCGATGCCTGCGACATCTGCTGGGCGCCGAGCTGCGACAGGATATCCTTCAGCGCGCCGGTCTGCTGGATCGACTGCTCGACCTGCGAATATTGCACCAGCTGCTGCGTGTATTCGGAGGTGTCCATCGGATCGAGCGGATCCTGATGCTGCATCTGGGTCGTCAGCAGCTTCAGGAACATCGTATAGTCCTTGGACAGCCCCGCCAGCGGCGATCCGGAATTGTTCGTGCCGTTCGCGCCGGCATTTGCGTTGATCGTCGTCATCCTGCCTCGTCCTTATGCCATGAGGTCGACCTGACCGCTGGATCGCAGCGGCCGGTACTGCACGTCGGCGAGGTCGGCTGAGCCGTCGCCCGTGGAACCCTGCGAGCCCTGCTGCCCGCGCTGTCCGCTCTGATTGCCGCCCTGCCCCTGATCGCTCGATCGCGCATCGAAGCGCAGCGACTGGGCGTCCGAGCGGATGCCCGCATCGGCCAGCGCCCGGTTGAGATCGCCGCTTTCCCGCCGCAGCATGTCGAGCGCGGCAGGGCTGTCGGCGGACATCACCGCGCGCAGCACGCCGTCGCTGTCGAAGGACAGGCGGACATTGATGCGCCCCATGTCGCGCGGATCGAGCCGGATCAGCAGATCTTCGCGATCCCCATTGGCGGCCTTGGCGATTTCGACCCCGATATCGGCGCCCATGCGGCCGGGCTGAGCCGCAACGACGGGCGCCTGCGGAGATGCCGGCGCGACCGCCGGATAGGGCATGGCGGCGGGGCGGCCGGTTACCGGCGCCATCGTCTGGGTCAGCAGCGGCGACGGCAGCCCTGTATCGGGCTGGTCGGCGGTTGCAGGCACGTCCGTAGTGGCAACGGCCGCACTCTGCGCCACGGGGCGGGCCGCATCGGCTGCCGGCATTTCCTTGCCGCCGGACATCGGCGTGTTCGCCGCGGCATGCGCCTGTTCGACCGCTTTCGGCCGCCTGACCTCCGGAACCGCTTCGGACGCATCCGCCTCGACTTTTGCGGAAGCCGCCGGAGCCGCCTGCGCAGCTGGCTGCGCCGCACCGGTCGACGGGACCGGGGTTTGCAGCGCGGTTGTAGCTGGCTGCGCGGCGACCTCGCCCCCCTCGCCTTCGCTTGCAGCCGGATCTGCGGTCTCTTCCTTGATCGGCGGAACCGGTTCCGTCGGCGTGCCGGCGATGACAGCGGGCTGATGCTGAGCGGGCGGCTGAGGCTGCACGATCACGGGCTGCCCCGGTTCGACAGGTTTCGCTTCCACATCAGGAACAGATTCATCCGCATGCACGGACGGCTTGCCCGGAACCGGTGCGGCGGGCTGGCCTTCGGCCCCGCTCGCCGGCGGAAGCGGTGGCTGGCCGCCGGCCACTTCCGGCATCGGCGCCGGCAGCAGCTCGTTCGTAACGGGCATCCCAACCGGCTCGATACCGGCAGGCGCGATCGCGCCGGGCGCCGTCGCGGGCGTAACCGACGGGTCGATCCGCGCCGTAGCAGCGCTCGGCTGCGCGGACGGGGCGGTCGTGGCATCGACCAGCGCGCCGAAGGCGGCGGCTGCCGCGGGCAGGACGGTTCCGGCTTCCGCGGGCGGCGGATTGGCGGCGCCCGTCAATGGCGCCGGTGCAGAGAGGATCGCTGATGCTGTCATGGGCTCTCGATCGTTGGGCGGGCGGCGAACGCACCCGTCATGCTATTTATAGAGGAGTTGGCGGTCCCGCGGTCGCGTCAGCCGATCATTCCCAGGCTGCGCAGGCGCGCACGGGGGTGGACCTCGTTCTGCGACAGCACGACCGTGGCCGGGCGGACCCGCTCGATGATCGAGCGGACGAAGGGGCGCAGCGGCGGGCTTGTCAGCAGACAGGGGATCTCGCCTTGGCTGGCGAACCGGTCATAGGTCTCGCGCACCGCACCGATGAACGCCTGGAGGTTCGACGGCGCCATGGCGAGGTGACGCTCCTCCCCCTGCCCCACGATGCTCTCGGCAAAGGCTTCGTCCCACTGGCTGCCCAGGGTCACCACCGGGATCGTCCCTTCGAAGGTCTGCTGTGCGGAGATCTGGCGCGACAGGCGGGCGCGGACATGTTCGGTCACCTGCGTCAGGCTGCCCGTCATCGCCGTCGCCTCGGCGATCCCCTCGAGAATGGTCGGAATGTCGCGGATCGAGACGCCCTCCGCCAGCAGGTTCTGCAGCACGCGCTGGACGCCGGAGATGGAGATCTTGGCCGGGATCAGGTCGGCGATCAGCTTTTCCGCGTCCCGATGGACCTCGTTGAGCAGCTTCTGCGTCTCGGCATAGGAGAGCAGGTCGGCGATATTGTCCTTCACGATCTCGGTCAGGTGCGTGGTGACGACCGTGCCGCAATCGACCACGGTGAGGCCGCGGAACCCTGCTTCCTCGCGCATGTCGCGGTCGATCCACAAAGCCGGGAGCTGGAACACCGGCTCCTTGGTCGGTTCCCCGCGGATGCCCGTCTCCTCGCCGCCCGCGTTGATGACGAGCAGCTTGCCGATGCGCAGCTCGCCGCGCGCGATTTCGGTCTCCTTGACGTAGACGACATATTCGTTGGGCTGGAGCGCCATGTTGTCGAGGATGCGCACCGACGGCAGGACGAAACCGAAATCGATCGCCATCTGGCGCCGCAGCGCGCGCACCTGATCGTCCAGCCGCGGTTCGGCGCTGGCGTCGTTGATCATCGGCAGCAGGCCGTAGCCCAGCTCGATCCGCAGCGCATCAATGGCCAGGGTATGGGAAATCGGTTCCTCGACCTGCTCGGTCTCCTGCTGCGCCACGATCTGCGCGAGGCGTTGCTCAACCGCGGCGGCCTCCGCCTTCTTGCTCATGCTCCACGCCAGCCAGCCGCAGATGCCGCCGAACAGCGCGAAGGGGGCAAAGGGCAGACCGGGCATCAGCGCCAGCGCGAGCATCAGCGCCGCAACGACGCCGAACGCCTTGGGATAGCGGCCCAGCTGCTCGCCGAGCGCCGCGCCGGTCTTGCCCGCGATGCCGCCCTTGGACACCAGCAGGCCCGCGGCGATCGAGACGACCAGCGCCGGGATCTGGCTGACCAGCCCCTCGCCCACGGTCAGGATCGTATAGGTTTCGAACGCCTCGCCGAAGGGCACGCCATGGATGGCGACGCCGATGATCAGGCCGACGACGATGTTGATCGCGGTGATCAGAAGCGTCGCGATCGCATCGCCCTTCACGAACTTCGACGCACCGTCCATCGCGCCGTAGAAGCCGCTCTCCGCCTCCACCTCGGCGCGACGCTCCTTCGCCTGCGCTTCGGTGATCGTGCCGGCGTTGAGATCCGCGTCGATCGCCATCTGCTTGCCGGGCATCGCGTCGAGGCTGAACCGCGCGCCGACTTCGGCGATGCGGCCCGCGCCCTTGGTGATAACGACGAAGTTGATGACGATCAGGATCGCGAAGATGGTGAGGCCGATCACCGTCTCGCCGCCCATCAGGAACTCGCCGAACGCCGCGATCACCCCGCCCGCGGCGTGATGGCCTTCATGCCCATGCCCCAGGATCAGCCGCGTCGAGGCGAGGTTGAGGCCCAGCCGCAACATGGTGACGATCAGCAGGATCGTCGGAAAGCTCGACAGCTGGAGCGGTTTGTCGATGAACAGCGCGGTCATCAGGATCAGCACCGACGCGGTGATCGACAGCGCCAGCCCCAGATCGAGCAGCCAGCCAGGCATGGGCAGGATCAGCATCGCGATGATGCCGGTCACGCCCAGCGCCAGCGCCAGGTCGCGGCCAGGGCCGAGACGCGCGAGCGTTTCGCTGACCTTCGCGGGGAGTTGCACGTTCATGGACGGGTTCCGTTGCGGTTAGTGGGGCAGCGCGCCGGGCGGGCGGGCGAAGTCCTGAGCCACGAAGGTGCGCAGCTTGTTGCGGATCGTCCGCACCGAGATGCCGAGCATCGCGGCCGCCATGGTGCGGTTGCCGTGGCAGCGATCGAGCGTCTGAAGGATCAGCGCCCGCTCGACCTCGTCGACGGTGCGGCCGACCAGATCCTCGACCGCGGCCGTCATCGGCTGATCCGGCCCGCGTTCGCCGCGCAGCCGGGCGATCACGTCGGGCAGGTTGATGGCGACGTCCACCACGACCAGCTCGCTGACGGTGCGGCGCCAGTTCTCCAGCGCCTGGTGATCCGCCGTGCCGATCGCGATGCTCGCGGCGGACCCGCGCACCATCTCGACCGCCAGGCCCATCGCCTTGTTGAGATCGCCGACCAGCATCAGGCGGGTCGGATCCTGTTCCAGTGCGGGCATTATCGCTCCTGTCGCACGATTTCGGTAAGGGTGATGCCCAGCGCGCTGTCGATCAGGACGACCTCGCCGCGGGCGATCAGGCGGTTGTTGACGAAGATGTCGACCGGCTCGCCGACCCGGCGGTCGAGCTCGACCACCATTCCGGGCTTCAACCGCAACAGCTCGCCGATATCCATCCGCGCGCGGCCAAGGATCGCCTGCACCTTCACCGGCACGTCGAACACGGCATGAAGGTCGTCCGGCACCGGCGGGGCGCTAGGACGGGGTGACCAATTGGGGTCGGCATTCATCTCCACATCGCCGTCGGCACCGTCGGTCAGATGGGCCGGCGTCAGCTGCCGGGGTTCGGTATCTTCACTCATTGCTTCCCCTTTCATGCATTCATCCACTGGCGGATCACCGACGCCGATTCCGCGGGTCCTGCGGCGATGGCTTCGCCGATGCGCTTGAGCGCGGAGACCTTGATCCGTCCGTCGATCTGGGCGAGCGCGATCTCTTCATCGAGCAGCGGCACATCGCCGGCGCGGCGTTCTTCCAGCTCGCGCATCGCGTCCTCGTCGCCATCGGCCGCGCGCTGGGCCAGCGCCGCCATCTCATCGTTGCGCGGGGTCAGCAGGTGCTCGGCCGGCTCGGCTTCCGCCGCGGCTGGGCCCGCCTTGGGGCGCAGCATCCGGATGGCGAACAGCACCACGCCGCCGATCAGCGCATATTTGGCGAGGTCGAGCAGGTTGGCGACGGTCAGGCCGAAGGGCAGGCCGCCCTCCGCGCCTTCCAGCTCGCCCGGCGCGGCAAAGCTCATATTCTCGACCACCACGCTGTCGCCCCGTTCGGCGTCGAAGCCGACCGCATTTTCGACGAGGCGCTGGAGCCGCTGGATCTCGGCCTGCGGAAGCCCCTTGGGTCCGCCATCGACCATCACCGCGACGGTAAGGCGCGAGACCTTGCCGGGCGATCGGACGCTGACCTTCTGGGTCCGGCTGTTCTGATAGGTGACGTCCT
This sequence comes from Sphingomonas koreensis, assembly GCF_002797435.1. Lineage (NCBI taxonomy): Bacteria > Pseudomonadati > Pseudomonadota > Alphaproteobacteria > Sphingomonadales > Sphingomonadaceae > Sphingomonas > Sphingomonas koreensis. Next base: position 1,123,210 of record NZ_PGEN01000001.1, read on the forward strand.
CCGACGTCTCGTTGCGAGCCGATCGGCGGGTTTCGCCGCCCGTGCCGTTGATCGCGGCCTGATTGTCGGGGAGCTGCGCGCCCACCGTCACGCCCTCTGCGCCTGCGGCGTTCTCATCATTCTGGTCATTGGATTCGACCGTGACCTGACGCGCGACGACCTGGGTGTCGGGATCGAAGGTCTCGGCTTCCTCGCGCACCTGATCGCGTTCAAGCACGGCGGCGACCTCGGCGCGGACCTTGCCGGTGCCGACGATCGGCGCCAGCATGCCCTCGATCTCCGAGCGCAGCTTGGTCTCGACCGCGCTCTGGCGCTCGTCGATCTCGGACGACCCGGCGCTGCCGCTTTCCCCGGCCCGCGCCAGCAGTGCACCCGACTGATCGACGACCGAGACGCTCTCGGGCGACAGCTCGGGCACGGCGGCGGCGACCAGGTGGCGGATCGCCTGCACAGACTCCCCGGGAAGGCGGCCGGTCGTCTTGACCGTCACCGATGCCGTTGCCTTGCGCCGTTCGGTCTCGAACATGGCACGTTCGGGCATGACAAGGTGGACGCGCGCCTTGCTGACGCGCTCCAGGCTCTCGATCGAGCGGGCGAGTTCGCCCTCGACCGCACGGGTTTCGTTGAGCTTGGCCCGCGATGCCGACATGCCGAAGGGCTGTTCGGCGTCGAGCACCTCATAGCCGATCTTGCCGCCCAGCTGCTCGCCAGCCATCGCCATGCGCAGCTCGGGCAGCTTGTCCACCGGCGCCATCACCGACGTACCGTCGGCCGAAAGCTGGAACGGGACGCCCTGCCCCCTCAGCTTTTCGCTGATCGCCTGCGCGGCGGCGGGCTCGAGGTCCGTATACAGAAAGCCCATCTCGCTCGCCGGGCTTCGCAGGGCGAGATAGCCGATGCCGACCAACAGGGCGGCGGCGACGCCCGCCATCAGCAGGGCGCGACGCGCGCCGATCTGCTCGATGAAATTCCGAAAGGCGTTCAGGTTCAAGGCAGCCTCTTCTTCTCTGCTTGAGAGAGTGGGCGACCCCCCTGGCCGTCCCCCATTCATTATAGGAGGAGCGACTAGGCAACTCTTGCCGGATGCAGGAAAAGTTTACGCGTTCCCGCCGCGCTCGATCAGGTTACCGAGCTCGCGCAGCACCGCGGCGCGGCGCGCGGCAGCGTCGATGATCAGACCGCCTTCGGCCCAGCCGACATGCGCGTCGTGCGGCGCGATCGCCTCGTCGGCGACGATGCTGATATCGAGCGCCCGCCGTTCCTCGGCGCGGCGCTCGGCGACCAGTCGCTCGACATCCTCCAGACTGTCGGGATGGACGCGGATCAGCAGGGCCGTTCCGCGTGTGACCTGACGCAGCGCCCGGCCCAGCGCCTCGTCGATCGCGCGCGCAGGCTCCTGCCGGATCGCGTGCCCTGCGATCATTTCCGCCGCGGACAGTGCCACCTCGGCAGCTTCCTGCGCGATGCGATCGCTTTCCTCCGACCAGCGCCCGCTCAGATCGTCGAGCGCGGCGTGGAGCGCGTCGGTCGCGGACAGCATCGCTTCCGCCCGCTCGCCGCGTGCCTGCGCCAGTCCCTGCGCGATGCCGTCGGCCCGCGCCTTGAGCAGCGCGGCCTCCTCATTCCGGCGCATCTCCTCGATGCGTTCCTGAAGCGCCGCGATCTGCGCATGCAGCTCGCCCGCCGCAACCGGAAGCGGCTCCTCCTCCGGCGCCGAGCCGAAGCGGAACACACGGTCGAAGCCAAAGGGCTTAATCGAAATTGCCGCCTCCATCATGGCGTCAGTAGATCATCGCATCGTCGCTCTTGGGATCGACGAGCATGATTTCTCCACGATCTCCAAGCGACTTGGCAAGACGGACCAGCGCAGCTTGTGCTTCTTCGCACTCGCGCGCGCGCACCGGCCCCATCGCGGCCATGTCGTCGCGCATCAGCTTCGCGGCACGCTCGGTCATCGCGCGATAGAAGATCTGTTTCATCTCCTCCGGCGCGCCCTTCAACGCCAGCGCCAGTTCGCGTTTGTTGCTGTTGCGCACGATGATCTGGATCGCGGCCGGCAGCAGGTTCGCCAGATCCTCGAAGGTGAACATCAGCGCACGGATGCGTTCGGCCGATTCCGGCGCGCGATCGTCGAGGGCGCTCAGCATCGCTTCCTCGGTCGAGCGGTCGAGCGCGTTGAACAGCTCCGCCATCGTCTCGTGCGGATCGCGGCGCTGCGCGCGCGACAGGTTCGTCATGAACTCGCTCTTCAGCGTATGCTCGACCTGCTGGATCACATCCTTCTGCACCGTGTCCATCTTCAGCATCCGCATGACGACGTCGGTCGCCAAGTCGCGCGGCAGCTCCGCCAGCACGCGCGCGGCATGGTCGGAGCGCAACTTGTGCAGGATGACAGCGACGGTCTGGGGATATTCGTTCTTGAGATAGCCGGCCAGCACCGCCTCGCTGACATTGGACAGCTTGTCCCACATCGTCCGGCCGGACGGGCCGCGGATATCCTCCATGATCTCCTTTACCCGATCCGCAGGCAGGATCCCGTCCAGCAGCCGCTCCGCGGTCTCGAAGGACCCGTGAAGCGACGCCATGCTCGATACCTCGCCGGAGAATTGCACCAGCAGATGCTCCACCACGACCGAGGGCACACGGCCGAGCTGCGCGATCGCCGACGACAGTTCCTTCACCTCTTCGACCGAAAGCTGTTCCCAGATCGGCCCGCCATGCTCGCGTCCCAGCGCCAGCATCAGCGCCGCGGCGCGTTGGAGCCCCGAATATTTCTTGAGTTCGGGCGGCTCGCCGATCGGCGCCGTCATCATCGTCATCTGCGCATATTCCCCAAAATATTGCCCCGCCGGCGGACCGGATCGGGGCTGCATTCCTCTATCTTATAGGAGAGTGCCGGCAGCTTCCGGCGATGGAGGTTCGCTTGACGACAAATATATTCCGCGGCCTGACCGGCCTTTCCCTGCTGGGCGGATCGGGCGGCGTGTTTTCGTCCTACTACGCGAGCGCGTCGCTCACGCCCGCGGTGATCAAGGCCAAAAAGGCCTTCACTACGCCCGCGACCACACCGCCCTGGCAGGCCGAGCCCAGCAAGGCGCCCGTCAGCACGCAGATCGCAGCGATCAAGCGCCTGTCCACGATCATCGATACCAAGGGCAGCCCCTCGCTCGGCGACCTTCCCGACGTCCAGGCGGCGTTCACGACCTACAAGGCGCTCGATACCCTGCGCATCCTTGCAGAGAGCGCAGCCAAGAAGACGACGTCCGATACCGAGCGCGCCGCGCTGCAGAAGGTGTTCGCCAAAGGGTTGAGCGAGCTCCAGGCCTATCTCGGCCAGGCGGAAACCGATCAGCTCACGCTGAACTTCGGCATGAGCACGCGGCGCAGCCAGAGCGTGGGGATCGACGTAGCCAACACTCTCGGCAAGACCTTTGGCGAAGGCGTCAACAAGACGCGCGCCGCGGCGGTCGCGGGGTTGAGCGGCAATGAGGTTTTCAAACTCACCCTTGGCCGCGGGACGACGACGCAGACGATTACGGTCGATCTGTCGGCAACGCCCCAGCCGCCGACGCTGGATTCGGTTGCTGCCGCGCTTAATGGCGCGATGGGATCGGCGGGCTGGCAGTCGCGCTTCGCAGTCGAGAAGACCGGCGACACCTGGGGGCTTAGCTTCACCGCGGCCGGCATCGAGAAGGTGTCGATCGATCAGGTCAATTCCGCCGATGCGCTGATGGTGGTGAGTGGAAGGACCGCGACGAACGGACCGGTTTCCGCGCAGGTCTTCCGCGTCGACGACCCCGCCAATGCGCTGGAGGCGCAGCGGCTGAGCACAATCAACGCGATCAACAGCAAGGCGACGGCGCAGGCACAGGCGGCGGCCGCCGCCAATGCCAAGGACGGCAAGGTGGCCGAAAAGCCCGTCGTCTATGCCGGCACCACGGCCCGCGCCATCGCGAGCGACGCACAGGGCTTCAGCTATGTCGTCGGCACCACCGCAGGCGATCTCGGCAGTTCGCTGTCCGACGGCGCCAACGACCTCTTCCTCACTAAGGTCGACAGCGAGGGCAAGGTGATGTGGCAACGCAGCCTGGGCGCGGCAGGTACGGGCGAAGGCGCTGCGGTGACCATCGCGGCCAATGGCGACATCGTCGTCGCGGGCACGGTGAGCGGTGCGTTCAACGGCGGCGACGACAGCCAGACCGACATGCTGATCGCACGGTTCACCGCCAGCGGCACGCAGAGCTTTGCCACGTCGATCCGGCAGGTCGGCAACGAAAGCGCAGCCGCCGTGGCGGTGGGCGACGATGGCAGCCTCTATGTCGCCGGCCGGGCCTCCACCGGGGGCGGCGACGCGGTCATCGTGAAGCTGAACGCGACCGGAAAGATCCAGGAAAGGCGGACGCTCGACAGCGGCGGTCCCGACGCGATCACCGCACTCGCCATTGACGGTTCAGGCGAGCTGCTGGCCCTGACCAAGCAAGGCGCGAACGCCACGCTGATGCGGATCGATGCGCAGGCGCTGTCGACCGATCTCGGCTCGGTCGCCCTTGGCGCAGTCGATGCCCGTGCCATCGCGGTATCGGACAGCGGGGAGATCGCGGTCGTAGGCGCGGCAAACGTCGCTGTCAGTGGCGCACAGGCCAATGGGATGAGCGGCGGACGCGATGCCTTCGTCACCCGCATCGCCTCCGACCTCTCCTCCGCCAGCACCAGCTATGTCGGTACGGCCAGCGACGAGCAGGCCGACAGCGCCACCTATATGAACGGTGCGCTCTATGTCGGCGGCCGGACCAATGGTGCGCTGGAAGGCACGCGGAGCGGCAAGGTGGATGGCTTCGTCGCCCGGATCGATACCGCCACCGGCGCGGTCCAGGACGTGCAGCAATGGGGGCTGACCACGCATAGCGTCGAACCGGTGAAGATTGCCGCGGCAGCCGGGGGCGCGACCGCGCTCGGCGCGCTCGGCCTCGGCCGGGGAACGCTCAACCAGAGCGTTTCGGCCACCCTCTCCTCCCAGACCACGTTGAAGGAAGGGGACAAGTTCAGCATGCGGGTCGATGGTGGCGCAGTGCGCACCATCACCATCGGCAAGGACGAGACGATCGCAACGCTGGCAAAGAAGATCCAGCGCATCGCCGGTACAAAAGGCACGGCGATCTCGGCGAAGGTCAATGACGATCAGGTGCTGCGGATCGATGCCAAGACCGGTCACGATATCGAGCTGATCGCCGGGCCCAAGGGCAGCGACGCGCTCGCCAAGCTCGGCATGGCGCCCATCCGCCTGGTCGCGGCCGCACCCAAGCCCAAGGACGCGCCGAAGGTCACGCCCGGTGGCATCTACAACCTGAACCTCAGCGACACGCTGACGCTGACCGATGCGAAGTCCGCCAGCGCCGCCCTCGCCAGAATCAAGGCCTCAGCATCGATGACGCAGAGCGCCTATCGATCGCTCTACTGGGATTCGGCCAAGGAAGCCCAGGTCAACGGGACGGTCACCGGCGGCGGCTCGGCCTATCAGCAGGCCCGGCTCGCCCAATATCAGGCCGCGTTGAGCCGGATGGGCGGATAACCCGCCCTGCCGGCCGATCGCGCTGTCCATGCCGCGCCGCCCCATCTCGCCCAAGGAATATCCAAAACCATGACCTCCACGCCCTCCCTGCTCGCCGGCATCGGCCAGTCGATGAAGAACCTGTCGCATCGCCAGCGGGTGATCGCAGAGAATATCGCCAACGGCGAAACGCCCGGTTTCAAGGCCCGCACCGTCGCGGCGCCCGACTTCTCGTCGCTGGTCGAGGTCTATGGCGGCGGCAGCGGGAAGTCGAACATCCGCCGTCCCCAGGTGCAATTGTCGGCAGGCATGTCCGCTCTCGGGGCCCGTCCGCCCCAAGGTGGCGGCGGGGTGATGCTCGACGGCGACATCAGCGAGACAAAACCCGACGGCAACAACGTCACGCTGGAAGACCAGTTGCTCAAGATGGGCAAGGTCCAGTCGGACTTCGCTGCCATGACCAACCTCTATCGCAAACAGGTCAGCCTGTTGAAAACCGCGATCGGGCGAGGCTGACCCTTTCCGACCATCTGCACGCGACGCTGACGGACCCGCAGCCGACCAAGCGGCTGCGGGTCCGTCCATGCGTATCTGCTGCCCGTTCAGCCTCCGGACATGCACGCTTGATAGGAGGAAGGCGGTGGGGGTGACGCCGCATTCAAGGATAGGCGGCGACGCCCCCTTCGCGGCACCGGAAATAGCAGCAAACGGTGGAAAATAACGAAAATGCCGTCGAATTTCCGGGAACAACCGACTTATAGGCGCGTTTCGCCGGATTAGCCAGAATGAGTACAGAACGCCTCGACATCCTTTATCGAAAAGCCATGATAAACATATCGAGGCGATCCCGAATTCAAATCCCCAACCTTGTCATGAACCACGAAGATCGTGCCGCCAAAGGAGTGGATGACAATTTCTGAGTCTATTGCTAAGACAGAGGGCGCCATGATTAAGAGCAATCGCCGCTCCGATACGAAAAAGAACAGGGCGAAGGCGATTTTGAAACCGATCTCCGGCATCGACACGCTGCGCGCGTTCATCTTTCCGAACAACATTCGGGAATATAGGAGAAAAAACAACATCGGCTCCCTGCTTCAGCTCGCGCAGCTGATCGGGTCGATAACCTATATTCGCCTGTCGAAGATCGAACGCGGAGAGATATTCGCCCGCGCCGACGAACTTCGGGCGATCGGCGCGGCGCTGAACGTCGATCCGGCGCTCCTGCTCGTGGATATCGACGATCCGGCCTTCGACATCGCGGCGTGGGCGGCGGAGTTTCAGGCACCGGATAGCGTTGACCTGAAGGCCGATACCGTCGCGGTCATGCTCGCCGCGGCCCTGCGCGCACGGCGCGCTGCCGACGATACGCTGACTATCACAGCGCTCGAGGTGGATTACGGCATCGCGCCGGTGATCCTCTCGCGCATCGAAAACGCCTACAAGCCGTTCGACCGGTGGAACGCCGACATCCAGCAGGCGCTGCTCCGCCTCCTCGGGGTCGCCGGTGCCGCAGAACTGGAATCCTATCTCGCCGAAGCCCATGCAAGGCAGGAACTGGACGCGTTCCTGCCGCTGGTGGCCAATCCGGAGACGCGGATCGGCAAGACGCGCGCCAAGGTGCAGGCGCTTCGCGAAGCACTCGGGCAGGAAGAGCCCGCCTCGCCGCGGCAGCGTGGCAAGGCAACCCAGCCCGTGCAAGCGAAGCCGTTCCTGATCGGCAGCGGCGCGGCGCCCGCAGACGGCGTGCTGGACACCATCCATGCCTCGGAAAGCGCCACCGTCCGCCTGCTGCCCGTGTTCGGCGCCCCGCTGAACGACGGCCTCGTCGCCCGCATACCCACGGGCGAGCAGGTGGAAGCGCCGCGCAGCGCCGGTCCGCGCGCCTATGGCCTGAGGATCTGCCGGCCGACCCTGGGGTCCGGCCTGCCCGGCCGTTCGGTCATCGTCGTCGATCCGGACCGGTTTCCCTCCGCCGGCGGCCTGGCAGTGATCCGCGAACAGGAAGGTCTGCGCCTGCTGTCCGTCACCTTCGACCGGCAGGGCCGCATGCTGGGTTATAGCGAACATCCCGACAGGGAGATCGCAATCGACGATGTCGCTCCCGAGGAAGTCGCGACGGTCCTGTCCGCCCAGTTCGAATAAGATCGCCGCCGGGACCGCGCCGATCGCCTTCTTCCCTCTATGATGGAGGGTGAAGGTGATCGATCGGCCCAATGTCCATTTCCAGCATGATCAAGTCTGTCGCGGGACCCAGGCCACATTCCTCCGCCGCGCTGGCCGGAAGCAGCCTGACCGGGGTGTCGCCGCGTCAGCGCCTGCAGCAGGCGGTCTCCGGCATCCGTGGCACGATGCGGCCGGCAGACCGGCTCGCGTTGATGCTCATCAACCTGGACCGGTTCAAGCTGGTCAACGACCTATGCGGTCCTGCCAAGGGCGACGCGGTGCTGGACATCGTGCTGCACGAGCGGTTGAGACGCCTCGAAGGAATGCTCGCGGTCCATCTCGCCGCCGACGAATTCGCCTGCCTTCTGCCATTTTCGGCCGAGGACGATACCGCCATCGCCTTTGCCGGGCGCTTGCAGCAGATCATCGGCGAACCGATCCATATCGGCCAGCACGTCATCTACCTGACCGCATCCATCGGTCTTGTGATCGAGGATGCCAACGCACCGTCCGCCGACGACCTCCTGCACGCGGCCTCGATCGCGCTGTCTCATGCGCGCGAATCCGGCGGCGATACCTTCCGCCGGTTTCACCCCGACATGTTCATCGACATCGGCAATCGCGCCGAGCTTGAGAACGACCTTCGTTCCAGCATGATGCGGGGCGAGATCGCCCCCTATTATCAACCGATCGTGACGCTTGGCAGCAGTGCGCCGACGGGTTTCGAGGCGCTCGCGCGATGGCATCATCCGCGGCAAGGCCTTGTGGGGCCCGATCGCTTCCTGCCCATTGCCGACGAGATGGGGCTGGATCGCGAACTGCTGTTCATCCTGACCCGCCAGGCCTGCCGCGATGCGCGCGACTGGCCGCCGCATTTCACGGTCTCGATCAACATGTCACCGTCGCAGCTCTGCGATCCCGAGAACGCCGTCACGCTGCTGCAGATCCTGTTCGCGTCCGGGCTCGCGCCCGGGCGGCTGATCGTGGAGATCACCGAAAGCGCGTTGATCCACAATCTGGCGAGTGCGCGGGAGACCATTCATTCGCTGCGCAACACCGGGGTCAGGGTCGCGCTGGATGATTTCGGCACCGGCTATGCCAGCCTCAGCCGCCTCTGCAATCTCGAGATCGATCACCTGAAGATCGACCGGACCCTGATCCAGTCGCTCGATCGCGAAGCCGGCCGCAAGCTGGTGAAAGCGGTGGTCGATCTCGGCCGGAGCCTGTCCATGCCGGTGACCGCCGAAGGCATCGGCACGCATGAGCAGGCCAGCTTCCTGCGCGGATTGGATTGCGCTTATGGCCAGGGCTATCTGTTCGGCCGCCCGGCGCCTGCCGGGGCGACACGGACCATCGCGCTCGGGCTCGCCGATCCGGGCGAAGCGCTGTCGATCTGACGATAGCCGCGGGCGTTTGACGCCCCGAACTCGGCATCCGGAGAGCAGCGCTTCGCTCGCGCAGCCGCATAGCATCGCGCCCACCGAGAGTCCGGCAGAACCGGGCACAGGAAAGGGCGCGGCCGTAACCGCGCCCTTTCCTTTCGGCTCGCGGCGCGAGCACCGCCTGCCGGTCAATATTGGGTATTGAACGAAATCGGCGTTGCCAGGTCCATCCTGGCCAGGTCGCCGCTCGCACCATAGGTGTAGGCGCGGTTGCCGGCCAGACGCCGTGCTTCATTGGCGATCGCCGACATCATCTCCATCGACAGGTCGATCTGGCGCTCGAGGATGCTGGCATTGGCCGCCGACGCACTGCGCAACTCGGCGAGGCATTCGGTCAGGCGCGTACGCGTCTCCTCGTCCATTTCATCCGTCCATTGCGGCTGGTGCCGGTTGCGCCGGGCCAGAATCTCCTCGAGCCGCGCGACCAGCCGGGCCTTGGCGGCCGCGAGTTCCGCCAGATCCAGCGCGCGCTCCCGGCCGCGCAGGCGCTCGGCCTCCTCATTCATCAGGAGCGTGAGCGAGGTCATGATATCGATCATCTCATTGGGCATCGCCCTGCCCTCCCTGCAACCGGACAATCTGCGCCTCGACGATCGATGCGATGCCCAGACCGCGCCCCTGCGCGATCCGGCTGCCGATCTGTTCGGCCAGGATGCCGCGGAACATCTCTTCCCCCGCGCCGCCGTTGAAATCGCCATCCATCTCGACCGATTCCATCATGATCTTGGCGACCTGCCCGGCAAAGACGCCTTCGAAATCGCGCGCGACCTTGGCGGCGGCGGTGTTGGTGCGCGGCATCGCCGGCACCGCAGGCGTGATCGGATCCGGCATTACTGCACCGCGATTTCGGCCTGGAGCGCGCCCGCGCCCTTCAAGGCCTGAAGGATGGTGATCAGATCGCGCGGGCTGACGCCCAGTGCATTCAGACCCGACACCAGCGACTGGAGCGACGCCCCGCCGTTGAGCATCGCCAACGACGCGCCGTTGCCGTCGTTCGCGGTGATCTGGGTACGCGGCAGCGTCACCGTCTCGCCCGATCGCGAGAAGGGGCCGGGCTGCGAGGCGACCGGGGTTTCCGTGACGCTGATCGTGAGACCGCCCTGCGCAATGGCGACGGGGCTGATGCGAACATCGGCGCCCATGACGACCGTGCCGGCGGCTTCGTTGATGACGATCCGTGCGGGCTGATCGACCTCTACCGGCATATTCTCGATGCGAGTGACGAGGTCGATCACCGATCCTGCGAACGACTGCGGGGTCCGAACCTCGACGGTGGCCGGATCGAGCACCTCGGCAGCGCCGGGAATCTGGCGGTTGATCGTCCCGGCGATCCGGTCCGCCGTGGTGAAATCGGGGTTCTTGAGCGCGAGCTTGAGGCTGGTTGCGGACTTGAGCACGAACGGCACCTCGCGCTCGATGATCGCGCCGCCGGCAATCCGCGCGGTGGTGGTGACGCCACGGCTGAGACGCGCGGCGGCACCCTGTGCCTTGAATCCCGACACGGCAACCGGCCCCTGCGCCACGGCGTAGATCTCGCCGTCGAGCGCGCGGAGCGAGGAGACGAGCAGCGTCCCGCCCTGCAGACTGGTGGCATCGCCCAGCGCGGAGACCTGTACGTCGATGGTCGATCCGGCCCGAGCGAAGGGCGGCATGGTCGCCGTCACCGACACGGCGGCGACATTCTGGGTCAGCATCTGCGCGCCGCGGACATTGACCCCCATGCGCTCCAGCATCGCCTGCAACGTCTCTTCGGTGAACGGAATGTTGCGGATCCGGTCCCCGGTTCCCTGCAGGCCGACCACCAGGCCATAGCCGACCAGCTGGTTGGGCCGGACGTTCTGGACATCGACAATGTCCTTGATGCGCGGGCCGGGACGCGCCAGCGCCGGGACCGGCGCCAGCGCCGCCAGCAACGCGGCCAGCGTCAGGATCGGCGATCTCGTGAAGGTCTTCATCTTAATCCTTATAGGATGGAGGAGAAGGAAAACGGGCTTTGGGGCGCTGGCAAATCGCGTGCCTAGGCTGACTGGCGTCCCTGCCGGGCGAGCCGCATCACATAGCCGATGATCTCGGCGACCGCGGCGTAGTGCTCGATGGGAATGGGCCGGTCGATTTCCACCGCGGCGTAAAGCGCGCGGGCGAGCGGAGGCGCCTCGACGATGGGCACGTCCGCCCCTTTCGCCACTTCGCGGATGCGCAGTGCGACGGCATCGACGCCCTTGGCCACAACCACCGGCGCAGCCATCGCGCCATGATCATATTTGAGCGCGACCGCATAATGGGTCGGGTTGGTGATGATCACGCTGGCTTCCGGAACTGCGGCCATCATCCGCTTGCGCGCGCGCTGCATCTGGATCTGGCGGATCTTGCCCTTGATCTTGGGATCGCCCTCGCTCTGCTTATGCTCGTCCTTCAGCTCCTGGAAGGTCATCCGCATGCGCTTGATGAAGGCGCGGTTCTGATAGATGAAATCGGCGATCGCCAGCAGCGCCACCAGCAGGGCGACCGCACGGATCGCCTCGAACGCCATACGGCCGGCGGCCATGCCGACTGCGCCCGGGGTATAGCCGACCAGCTGATCGAGCCCACCGAAGCGCGGCCGCAGCACCAGATAGACCACCACAGAAATGGCGATGACCTTGGCAAGCGTCTTGGCGAACTCGACCAGCGCGCGCGTACCGAACAGCCGCTTCAGCCCGGATGCGGGATTGAGCTTCGACCATTTGGGCGCGACGCGCGACCAGCTGAGCGTCGCCCGTCCCTGCAGGAACAGGGTCGCGAGCGCGCAGGCGAGCAGCACGCCCATGACCGGGGCGAGGCTGAGCGCGACATCGCCCAGGATCGCGGCGGTGAGGTCGCGGGCGCCATGGCTGTCGAGGTGAAAATCGTCGGCGCCACCCCACAGGCGCGTGATCACATTACCGATGCCCGACAGCGCCGACAGCCCGGTCCAGCCGATGACGACGACCGCGCCGATCATCATCGTCGCGTGGCGCATCTCCGGCGCCATCGCGACTTCGCCCTTCTTGCGGGCGTCTTCCAGCCGCTTCTGCGTCGGGGCGTGCGTGCGCTTGTCCTTGTCGGCTTCAGCCATGGTCAGAAGCTCCAGCCGTTCTGCATGAAATCGCCCATCGCGGTGGCGAAGCCGGTCAGCATCGTGCCGAGGACGATCGCGAGCAGCGACAGGCCCAGCATCAGGTTGAGCGGCTGGGTGATGAAGAAGACCTGGATCGCGGGCGCGACGCGCGCAGCGAGACCAAGGCCGAGATTGAAGATCGCGCCATAGATCAGGAACGGCGCGGCAAGGCTGACGCCCAGCGCAGTCGCCTGCCCGAGCACGCGCACCGCAAGCATCGCGAAATCCTGTGCCGGCGGCAGCCCGCCGACCGGGAACAGCGTATAGCTTTGCGCAATGGAGGCGATCCAGAGATGGTGGACGCCGGCGGCCATGCAGACGATCAGCGCGGCGATCCCGATCAGGCGCGTGAGCAGCGGCGCCTGGCCGCCTTGCGCAGGGTCCATCACCAGCGCCGAGGCAAGCCCGATCTGCATGCTGGCGATGGCGCCGGCCATGGCGGCTGCGCTGAACAGCATCTTCACGATCATGCCCATGGCGATGCCGACCAGCATTTCGGCGATCACGATCATCGGCAGCGCCGCCTGCGACACCGCAAGCGGCGCGATCTTCGGGCTGAGCAACCCGTAAAGGCCGATCGAGAAGCCGACTGCGATCAGCAGCCGCGTCTGCATCGGCACCGAATCCTCCGAAAAGGCCGGGAGCAGCATCAGTACCGCCCCCACCCGCGCGAACAGGATCAGAAAGGTTGCCGCATCGATGGGAAGTGCGTCCATGCCGCTGTCAGCCGTGGATGATGGCGTCGCTGATGCGGTCCATGAACACCGTCATCGAATGACCGATCATCGGCAGGCTGAGCAACAGCACCACCCCCAGCACCACGATCTTGGGCACGAAGGTCAGCGTCATTTCCTGCACCTGCGTCAACGCCTGCAGCAAGCCGATGACGACGCCGACGATGAGGGCCGCGATGAGCATCGGCCCGGCAATGGTCAGCACCAGCATCAGCGCTGCACGCGCGATTTCAATGGCATCGACGGCGTTCATGGCGCGCCCTCCCCTTTCCGGACTAGATCTGCATCCGCATGATTTCGGAATAGGCGCTGACCACGCGATCGCGGACCGCAACAACCGTGTCGAGCGCCATTTCGGCCGAGCCGATCGCGGTGACGACGTCGATCATGTCGCCCTTCCCCGCCACCTGCTTGGCGCTTTCCGCTTCGGCAGCACGCAGCGATCCGGCGGCGTCGCTGACCAGGTTCTGGACCATCGATCCGAAGCTGCCGCCGGCGCCCTCGCCGGGGACCGGTGCGACGACGGTTTCGCGCGCGACGGGCGCAAGAGTCTTGAGCGAGCGGCCATAGGCGGCCGCCGCGTCGAGGGTTCCGATTGCCATGATATTTTCCTTTTACTTGAGGAGGTCGATCGTTCGCATGGTCATGCCGCGCGCGGATTCGATGGCGTTGAGATTGGCCTCGTAGCTGCGCTGCGCCGCCTTCATGTCGGCGGTTTCGATGAGGCTGTTGACGTTGGGGCGCTGGACATAGCCGGTCGCGTCGGCGGCCGGGTTACCCGGCTCGTAGACGCGCTGGAACTGGCTCTTGTCGCCTTCGATCGATCTGACCGAAACGCGCGTGGCACCCGTGGCGCGGTCCACCTCGCTCTTGAAGGTGGCGACGCGCCGGCGATAGGGATCGCCCCCCGGCCGGGTCGCGACGGAATCCGAGTTCGCCAGATTTTCGGCGATCACCCGCATCCGCAATGACTGGGCGCGAAGGCCTGAAGCCGACACGCCGATGGATGAATCCAGATCCATTCGTTCATGCTCCTGACTGCGTGAGGCAGACAGGTCTCTTATAGGCAAATTTTGCCGGGCCCCGGCCGGTTCCTATAAATTAATTCCTATAACGAACCTGAAAGGAGACCAATGATGTCGGTCCTTGAAGGTATTCCCATTGATCTGTCGATCGTGCTCGGTTCCACCGATCTTCCGATCCGCCAGGTGCTGAAGATGAGCCGCGGCGCGATGATCCCGCTCGACAGCGGCCATAACGACCCCACGCGCGTCTATGTGAACAACGAGCTGGTGGCCGAAGGCAAGATCCTGGTCGACGGCGAATATATGTCGCTGGAGATCACCCGCGTCATCCAGCGCACGACCTGATCCGCCATGGATATCCTGTCACTGCTGCGCATGATCGGCGCACTGGGCGTGGTGCTCGGCCTGCTCGCCGGCGGCCTGTGGGTGGTACGCCGCTACGAGATCCGCCTGCCGCAGAAATGGCTGTCCGGCTTTGCCGCCCAGGGAACCGCGCGCCGCATGGAGCTGGTCGAGCGGCTGGCGCTGGACCCGCGCCGCTCGGTCGCGCTGATCCGCAAAGACGGGCGCGAACACATGCTGCTGATCGCACCGGAAGGCCTGCTGATCCTCGAAGCCGCCAACGCGCCCAAGGGGGGCAAGACGAATGCGTAGGCGCTTGCTGATCGGCGGCGGGATCGCCGCCGCGCTGATGCTGATGTTTCCCGAGCCGGCACTGGCCCAGAGCGTGCTGCCCGGCGGCGGAGACGGATCGACATCGGGCCTGGCGATCCAGCTCGTCCTGATGCTGACGGTGCTGAGCCTCGCGCCCGGCATCCTGATGACCATCACTTCCTTCACCCGCATCGTCGTCGCGCTCTCGCTGCTGCGCTCGGGCCTCGGCGTGCCGGGGGTACCGCCCAATCCGGTGGTGATCAGCCTGGCGCTGTTCCTCTCCTTCTTCGTCATGGCGCCGACCTTCGACGCCGCGTGGAAGGGCGCGATGGTGCCGTATAACGAAGGGAAGATCACCGAGACTCAGGCGCTGGAACGGGCGAGCAAACCGTTCCACAGCTTCATGCTGAAGCATGTCCGCGACGAGGATGTCGGGCTGTTCGTGCAGCTTTCCGGCAAGCCCGCGCCCAGTCGCGCGGAACTGCCGATGACGACGCTGATGCCCGCCTTCATGATCTCCGAACTGCGTCGCGCGTTCGAGATCGGCTTCCTGCTGCTCCTCCCCTTCCTGGTCATCGATCTGGCCGTGGCCGCGGTGCTGATGGCGATGGGCATGATGATGCTGCCGCCCGCGACCATATCCCTGCCGATGAAGATCATCTTCTTCGTGCTCGTCGACGGATGGGCGCTGATCGCAGGATCGCTGGTCAAGAGCTTCGGCGCGCCGGGGTAGCAGCCAAACCCCGATCGCTTGCAAGGGCCCCGGCGGTACGCAGCGCGGGGCCCTTCTTCATGCCTGCTGACATCGCTCGGCCAGCCAGACGCCAAGCTCCTCGAACGCCAGCGGTTCGGCAAAGCCCAGCCCCAGCGCCCCGTCGCCGATCCAGCGCACGCTTGCCTGCCGTTCGGGAAGGCCGGGAATGGCGAGCGCCACGAGCTGCCCCTTCTCGGGCTCGAAATCCGCGTTCAGTCGCGCGCCGCCCTGCGAGAGATTGACGAGGCGTCCGGCGCGGCGCCGGCCCTCGACGCCGAGTTCGATCGGGCAATCCACCGCAAATCGCGGCGCGCGGACCAGTTTCTGCTCGACCGTTCGTATCGCCGCACGGGCGAGGAGCGCGCCGACTTCCACCGGAGCGTCGAAGGCGACCCCCATCCGCCCGGCATGCGTCCAGCGAACGCTTCCGGGCAGCCGGTCGCCGACCTTCAGCTCGATCTGCACCAGATCGCCCACGGCAAGCGGGACATGCGTTTCCGCCATCAGCCCGCCGCTCGACAGGTTGCGGATGCGGCACAGCGTCTCGCCGTGCCTGCTCAGCAGCTTGCCGATCAGGAAGATGGTAGTGACGCGCGCCTCGCGCGGGGCGGCCCCCCGCATGCGCGGTTCGGCGCCCCCTGGCGGGTTGCGGGACCGTCCGGCCGGTGACATGCGCGCCTCCGCTCAGGCCGGCGAGGCTTGGGTGACGACCGCGCGTCGCACCGTGTCCGGACCGTAGGTTTCGCGCGCCGCATCCATGACGACACGCCGGAACGCGTCGAGGCCGGGGATCAGGCCGTCGCGTCCGCTCGCCATCGGCGTGCGATAGGTGCGCAGATTGACCGCGTTCAGCAGCAGCGGCAGCTTCGCCTTCACAGCCTCCCCCTCTCCTTGCGGTACTTCGAGCTGTACCTGGAACGATACATAACCCGACAGGCGGCCATCCGGAAACACCAGCGGAGCCATCATCGCGCCCGTCTCGACGAATTCGGTTCTGACCGAGCCTGCAGCGCCGACGTTCTGGCGCACCATCCCGATTCCCCAGGCACTCCCGCCACCCACGCCGGCACCCAGAATCAGGGCCAGCATCCCACCCAGCAGTTTCTTCATTCTCCCGTCCCCCGATCAGAATTTGAAGCTGGCATCGCGCGGCAAGGCCGATGGCTCGGCCAGCACGACAAGGGTGATGCGGCGGTTTTCCGGCAGGTCCGGGCGATCGGGATAGACCGGCTCCGTCCCCGCCTTGGCGACGACTTCGCCGAAACGATCGGGGGTGAGGCCGGCCGCGACCATCGCGGATCGCGCGGCGAGTGCCCGCTGGGCAGAGAGCAGCCAGTTGGCATCGCTCTGCCCGCCTGTGCTGTCGGTATGCCCCTCGATCGCGACCTGAGCCTTGGTTCCCGCCAGTCTGCGCGCGACCCGTGCCAGCATCTCGCGCGCAAAATCGTTGAGCTGTGCGGTACTCCCGCGGAACATCGAACGATTGGCAGTGTCGACCAGATGGATGCGAAGGCCTTCGCGACTCCGCTCGATATTGACGCTGCGCTTGCCGTCCGCGGCCGCGACCGGCGGTTCGATCGACAGGCGCATTTCCTCCGCCAACACGCGCAGCGCCGCCTCGGGGACCTGCGCCGTGCCGCCGCGCGCCGCACCCTTGACCCCGGCTTCGGCAGACGGCTGGCCCACCGGCTCCCGGTCCGCCGCCTGCGCATGGCGCGCATGCCCGCCAAGCCCCGGCTGGGCGCCGGGCAGCTGGGTCATCGTCGATGCAGGCGATTCCTTGGACGAGACTGGCGAGAAATAGTCCGCCAGCCCCTTCAGCTGCGCCTTGTTGGGATTCGCCAGCAGCCAGAGCAGCATGAAGAACGCCATCATCGCCGTCACGAAATCGGCATAGGCAACCTTCCACGCCCCGCCATGCGGGGCAGCGTGATGCCGTTTCCTGACCTTGCGAATGATGATCGCCGGAGCGTCACCGCCGTTGTTCGTCGCCATAGCTCTTCCCTTCAGGCCAGCGCCGCGCGCAGGCGCTGCTGGATCGCCGTCAGCCGGACGCCGTCGATCGCATCGGCAGTGGCGTGTCCGCGCGCGATCCGCTCGAGCAGGGTCGCGCTCTCATCCACATGCTGGACGATCAGGTCGAAGGCCTGAAGCTCGTCCAGATACTCGGCGACGAACCGCTCGTCGGCGATGAGCACCGCCGCCAGCTCCTCCAGCAACCCGCGCGCCACGCGCATTTCCTGAGCGACGGCCGCGAACAATGCCGCCTGGGGCCGGCTCATTTCGCTCGTCACTAAGCCCATTGTCTTCATTGCGGCATCCATCAGAAAAGCTCGACATCCCCTGCCACGGCCAGCACCGGGGCAGGCTTGCGCGGGCGGGCCGGCACCGGCGGCATTTCGGCCACCAATGTCGATCGGACCCGGCCCTCGAACGGCATGAACTCCACCTTGCGCGCCCGGACCCCACCCAGTTCGCAGCGATCGACGGCAATCCCCTCGGTCTGCATGAAGTTGCGCGCGAAGGCCGCATTGCTGCTGCCGATGCCGCCAAGCCCCGCGACGATGTTCGCGCCGCCGTAGAGATGCCCCCGCAGCCGGGTTCGCTGCGCGCCCCGCTGCATCATCGCGTTGATGAGCAGCTCCATCGCATGGACGCCGTAACGTTGCATGTCGGCCGGCCCGACGGGCACGTCCGCACCCGGTTCGCCCAGCAGGAAATGGTTCATGCCGCCCACCCGCGCGACCGGATCGCGCAGGCAGACCGCGACGCAGGAGCCGAGCAGCGTCGCAATGACGAAGCCCGTTTCCGACGCGACATGATATTCGCCCTGAACGATGGACCGGCGGCGCATGGGATCAGGACAGCTCGCCGAAGACGCGCTCGATCTTCTCCTTGAGCGCAGCCGGGGCGAAGGGCTTCACGACATAGTTGTTGACGCCCAGCGCCGCTGCCTTCTGCACGACCTCCTTGTCGGCCGAGCCGGTGAGCATGATGAACACCGTCTTGCCGATCACCGGGTCGGCACGCACCGTCTCCAGAAACTGCAGCCCGTCCATGTCGGGCATGTTATAGTCCGAGATGATCAGGTGGACGCGATCGGCCTTGATCGCGGCAAGTGCCTCGACCGGGCCGGCCTTGTCGCGGATATCCTTGAATCCCAGATCCTGGAGCGTGCGGCGGATCATCGCGCGCATGCTCGTCTGGTCATCGACCACCATTACCTTGATTGCGGACGCTGCCGGCATCACCCATTCCCCAGATTAAAGCCGGCACAGGCCGAGGATCGCCTCGGGCATGGCCGACAAACTAACTTCCGCTTCCACCCCGCCCGCTTCCATCGCGGCGCGCGGCATTCCGTAGACGACACAGCTCTCGCGGCTCTGGCCGAGCGTGCGGGCACCGGCGTCGCGCATCGCGCGAAGCCCCACGGCGCCGTCACTTCCCATCCCGGTCAGGATCACTCCCACCCCGCGCGACCCCAGCGGCGCGATCGATCGGAACAGCACGTCCACCGAGGGGCGATGCCCCGTCACCGGCTCGCCCGGCAGCAGGCGGATGGTGCCGCTGCTGCCGCCGACGAGCTCCATGTGCCGCTCCCCGCCCGGCGCGATGTAGACTGTGCCGCGTTGCAGGGTCATGCCGTGCTCCGCCTCGACCACCTTGACGCGGCTGTCGCGGTCCATGCGGACGGCGAAACCGTTGGTGAAGGCGGCGGGCATATGCTGGACGACCAGCACCGGCGGGCAATCGGGCGGAAGCGCCGCAACCAGCGCGAACAGCGCCTCGACGCCGCCGGTGGAGGCGCCGATCGCGATGACCACGTCGCGAAGCCTGGCCCCTGCAGCGAGCTGCACGGGCGGCGCGGGCGCGCGGCGGACCGACGATCGTGCGGCGGCCTTCACCATCTTGCGCAGCAGCGCGCCGTTCTGCGCCATCTCCTGCGCATTGCCCGAAGGCTTGGCGATGCAGTCGACCGCGCCAAGGCGAAGCGCCTCAATCGTCGCTTCGGCGCCTCGCGCCGTCAGCGTCGAGCACATGACGACCGGCATCGGCCGCAACCGCATGATCTTCTCGAGGAAGGACAGCCCGTCCATCCCCGGCATCTCGATGTCCAGCGTCACCACATCGGGGTTCAGCGTCTTGATCATCTCGCGCGCCGCATGGGGCTCGGGCGCGGTGCCGACCACCTCGATCAGCGGATCGCTGGCGAGCAGCCGGGACAGCATCGCGCGCATGCTCGGGCTGTCGTCCACGATCAGGACGCGCGTCGGCGCGGAAGGGATCGCCTCGCTCATCGCGCGCCTCCCTCCTTCACATAGATGGTCTGGCCGGCGGGGGTCATCGCCGCCGCCGCGGGGCCGATCAGCCGCTCCGAATGGCCGATATAGAGCGTGCCGCCGGGCGCGAGCATCTCGACGAAGCGCGCCTCCAGCTCCGCCTTCGCCTTGTCGTCGAAATAGATCATGACGTTGCGGCAGAAGATCACGTCATAGGCCTGGCGCATCGGCCAGGGCTGGAACAGGTTCAGCACGCGCGCCGTCACCAGCGATCGCAGCGCCTCCGCCACGACATGGCTGTCCGCGCCTTCCTGGCGCAGCCACTGGCGGCGATAGGCGGCAGGGATCGGCTCGACGATGCTCGACGTATAGCGCGCCTCGCTCACCGCCTGCACGACATGGGGCGCGATGTCGGTCGCCAGAAGCCGCACATCGCCCTGCTTCAGCCACGCGGCGCTCGACCCGCTTTCACCGGCAAGCGTCATCGCGATCGAATAGACTTCCTCGCCGCTCGAACAGCCCGCCGACCAGATACGCAGCTTGTGCCCCGCCCGCGCCCGGCCCTGAAGGACAGGCAACACCCGATCGCGCAGATCGTCGAAATGATGGTTCTCGCGGAAGAAGTGGGTGTGGTTGGTGGTCAGCGCGACCACCATCGCCGCACGCTCCTTCGCATCGCCGCGCACCAGCGCGAGATAGTCGGCGAAGCGCGTCAGCCCGTGTTCGCGCAGCCGGCGGCTGAGACGCGAATGGACCAGGGTCATCTTCGCCTCCACCAGGTGGATGCGCGCGTCCTGCTGCATGATCGCGGCGATCTCGCGGAACTGGGCCGTGGTCAGCTCACCCGATGCGGTGAGTGGCGACACGGGCCCGCGCGCATCGCCATGGGAGGCGAGGGCCTGCTTCACGCGGCGAGTTCCATCACCTGACGCGTGAGGCTCAGCGCATCGAGGTCGAGCAGAAGGACCATGGTCTCCGCCTCCCCGGCATCCGCAGTGCGGCGTTCGATGCGGACCAGGCCCGCGATCGCGCTCTGCTCGCTCACCTCGACATCGGGCGCCGGTTGCACCTCGGTGCCGTCGATGGCGACGATGTCGGCGACCTCATCGACCAGAAAACCCGCCTGCCGCTCGCCGATCGAGACGACGAGAATGCAGGAGCGCGAATGAAGCACGCTCGGCGTCCAGCCCAGCCGTTCGGCAAGGCCCACCACCGGCACGACCGAGCCGCGCAGATTGGTCACGCCCTTGAGGTAGCTCGGCACGCCGGGCAGCGGCGTCGGCTCTTCCCATTCGCGGATCTCGATCAGCGCGCGCATGTCGATGCCGAACATCTGGTTGGCGAGGGTGAAGGTGACGATCTTGCGTTCGTTGACTTCGGTTTCCAGCGTCTTGCTCATGCCGCCATTCCTTTCAGGGCGAATTTGGAGCCGGCCGGAACGACCAGCGCGTCGATGTCGAGGATGAGGGCGATCGAGCCGTCGCCGAGCACGGTGGCGCCGCCCAGTCCGCGGATCGGGTGGAGATTGTCCTCGAGGCTCTTGATGACGACCTCGCGCCGGTTGTCGATCGTGTCGACCATCAGCCCGACATGGCCGGCCACTTCGCTCTCCACGATGATGACCAGGCACTCCTCGGGGTCGCTGCCGCAGGGCAGGCCGAACATGTCGCCTATTCGCCTTACGGGCAGATAATTGCCGCGCAGTTCGATCACCTCCGAATGCGGCGAGGTCGCGCGCACCTGTCCGGGCGCTGGCTGCACCGTCTCGACGACATTGCCGAGCGGCAGCACGAAGCGCTGCTTGCCCAGCCGCACGATCATGCCGTCGAGGATCGCCAGCGTCAGCGGCAGCGCCATGGTGAAGGTCGTCCCCTGCCCCGGCACCGAATGGATTTCCAGACGGCCGCCAAGCGCCTCGACGTTCGAGCGCACCACATCCATGCCGACCCCGCGGCCCGAAATGTTGGAGATGCTCTCCGCCGTCGAGAAGCCGGGCGCGCAGATCAGACCGTCGATCTCCTCGTCGGACAGTTGCGCGTCCGCCGCGATGATGCCGCGCTCGATCGCCTTGGCGCGCACCCGCTCGCGGTTGATGCCGCGCCCGTCGTCGGCGACGCGCACGACGATGCGCGCGCCCTTCTGCTCGGCGGAGAGGCGGATCGTGCCGCCCGCAGGCTTGCCGGCGGCGATGCGCTCCTCGGCGCTCTCGATCCCGTGATCGACCGCGTTGCGGATCATGTGGGTCAGCGGGTCGCCGATCTTCTCGATCACGCCCTTGTCCACCTCGGTCATCTCGCCGGTGGTTTCGAGCGTCACCTGCTTGCCCGTCTCGGCCATCAGGTCGCGCAGCATGCGCGGGACGCGGGAAAAGGCCTGGCGGATCGGCTGGGCACGCAGCGACATGACATTGTCCTGGATCTGCCGCGTCAGGCGCGACAGTTCGGGCAGCTCGACGCGCTCCTGATCGGCGGGCGACAGGCGATCCGAGAGGATCGACCCGCGGATCACCAGCTCGCCGACCAGATTGAGCAGCTGATCGAGCTTGCCCAGATCGACGCGAATGGTCTGCGCGGGCGCGTCGGCCTTGGGCTTTTCGGCCCCGCCGGAGGGGGCATTGTCCGCCACCAGCGTCAGCGCAGGGCGTTCCGGTTCCGCCTTCACCGGCGTGACGACGGGCAGTTCGACCGCCGCGGGTTCGGCCGCGGCAACTTCGTCCCGCTCGATCTCGATCAGCGAATCCGGCGCGACGAAGTCGAAGCAATCGCGGATTGCCTGTTCCTCGACCGTCGCAGGCAGACTGACCGTCCACACCAGATACCCGTCCTCGGGATCGAGGTCGCGCAGACCGGGCAGGCGGCTGGTATCGACATGCGCGACGGCGCCGCCCATCTCCTCCAGCTCGCGGATCACCAGCATCGGCTCGCCGCCATTGGCCATCGCCGCGCGCGACGGGCCAAAGCGCACCGTCCAGCCCAGCGGCTCGGGAGCGCCCAGATCCTCGAGATCGACCGTCACCGGTTCGAAGCCGAAGGGATCGAATTCCTCGACGACTGCCATCACCGGGGTGAAGCCGAAGTCATCCTCCTCCGCCGCGGGCGCCGGTGCGCTTGCCGCAGCCGCAGCAGGTGCGCCCTTGCTCGCCAGCACGGCCTCCAGCTGTTCCAGCATCGCCGCGTCGTCGGGCAGATCCCGGGCCCCCTGCGCCGCCGCGACATGGTCCGAGAGGATGTCGAAGGCGTTGAGCATGATGCGCGTGACGTCGGCACTGGCGACGATATGCCCGGCCCGCACCTCGTCCAGCACATTCTCGAACCGGTGCGAGAAAGCCTGCAGGGCGCCGTGGCCGAACGCGCCGGAGCCGCCCTTGATCGAATGGACCGCGCGGAACACCCCCGCGATCACGTCAGCCGACGTGTCGCCCGATGCCATGGCGGACAGCCCTGCCTCGGCAGTCGCGAGCCCCTCGACGCATTCCTCGAAGAAGATCGCCTGGATCTCGTCCAGTTCGTCGCCGCCGCTCACGGACACACGCGGCGGATTGCCGCCCCCAGCTTGGTCGCCTCGAACGGCTTGGTGATCCAGCCGGTGGCGCCGGCTTCACGGGCCCGGGTCTTCTTGTCGTCCGAGAATTCGGTCGACAGCACCAGGATCGGCGTCCCGCGGAATTCGGGAACCGCGCGCACCGCCTCGATCAGCTCGAACCCGTCCATGCGGGGCATGTTGATGTCGGTGATGAGCAGGTCGGGCTTGACCTCGTGCATCCGCTCCAGCCCATGCACGCCGTCATCGGCGCTTTCGATGCGAAAGCCCTGCGCGGTCAGCGATGCCTTCAGCAGCATCCGCATCGACGCGCTATCATCGACGGTCAGGATCAGTTTGCTCACGAAAGATGGTCCTCTTTCACAGAAAGGCCGATGGCCGGGGCCAGCCCGCAGGCAGTCACGCGATCGACAAAGGCAGGGCTGGGATTGCGGATGACGAAGGTCTGGCCCTGCGCTTCCGCTTCCGCCCGAGCGGCGACGAGCAGTTGCAGGACCGCCTGACCGACGCTTTCCACCGCGCCGGCATCGACTTCCATCGCGCCGTCGAAATCGCTCGCCAGTACCATGCGGACGCGCAGGTCCTCGGCGGTCACCGTGGTTCCGTGCGGCGGCAGGATCAGGGCGCGATCCGAGTCAGGGGAATCGAGGGCGGCCGCATCCAGCTCGGCTGAATCAGGCAGGCTTGGCATTGAGCTGATCCTTCACATCGTCGAGCGCGGCTTCGAGCTGCGCGAATGAGGGGGCGTAGGCGGACGGAGTCATGCGGCGCGCCAGTTCGATCGCAACCTGGGTCGGCTGCCCCTGCGCGTGACCGACGATGGCGGTCTTGACGATCAGATAGGGCTTGAAGTCCGCGTCGATGATCTGTTGCAGCTTCGACGCGATCGGGCCGACCAGGCAGTAGGCGAGCAACACGCCCAGGAAGGTCCCGACCAGCGCGCCGCCGATCATCGCACCCAGCACCTCAGTCGGCTGATCGATCGAGCTCATCGTCTTGATGACGCCCAGAACCGCCGCGACGATGCCCAGCGCGGGCAGGCCGTCGGCCATGATCTGGATCGCATGCTGGGGCTGAAGTTCCTCGGCATGGTGGCGCTCGATATCGCCTTCCATCGCCTCGGCCATCTGGTGAGGGTCCTCGAAATTGACCGTCATCATCCGCAGATAGTCGCAGATGAATTCGATCAGCCCCTGGTCCTTGAGCAGCTTGGGGTAGCGGTTGAAGATGCTGCTTTCTTCGGGCTGGTCGAGATGCTTCTCGATGGCGTTGGCGCCGTCCTTCCGAAAGGTCGACAGCAGCGTGTAGAGCAGCGCCAGCAGATCTCGGAAATCCGCTTCGGTCCAGCGTACGCCCTTGAACACGCGCACCGTGCCCTTCCACGCCTTCTTCACCGTGGCCAGCGAATTGCCGAGGATGAAGGCGCCAACCGCAGCGCCGGCGATCGCGAGCATTTCGTGCGGCAGGGCGTGCAGGATGACGCCAAGGTTGCCGCCCGACAACAGGAAGCTGCCGAACACGCACAGCAGGATGATGACGAGGCCGATTGCGTTGAGCATGGATCAGTCCGGTGAGAATGGTGGCCGCAGCCGATGGACTGATTATAGGGCGATCGCCTGCACTCCCGGGCGTTCGGGCGTTTTTTTGATGCCGGCACGCACCCGATCCCGAAAGTTGGAGTCGTGCCGGCCGCCTAGGGATCGTTCATCCTATAATGGACGGGTACCCATGTCCGGAGCGCTCAATGTCTCTCAATGCCTATCGCCGCGCGCAGGAAATCGCGGCCACTCCGCGCGGCACCGAGTATCGCCTGATGAGCCAGGTCACAGCGGAACTGATCGCGGCCCGGGACGCAGGCCTCTCGGGCGCCGGACTGATGCCCGCGCTGCACCATAACCGCCGCGTCTGGACCACCTTCTCGACGCTCTGTGCCGATCCCGAGAACCAGCTGCCCGAAGAACTGCGCGCGCGCATTATCTCGATCGCGATGTGGGTGGAGCGGCATACGTCCGACGTCGTGCGGGGGCGCGAGTCCATCGACGACCTGATCCTAGTTAACCGCGCGATCATCGAGGGACTTTCGCACGAAAATCGCGAAGCGGTCTGACAATATGGTTACGGTATCGTAATCATCTTATTTGCCGCTAGTTTTCAACTATATAGGTTTATTCGACCGCGACGCTCCACATTTAACGCGTCGGAAATATTTACAATCGCGGTCAAACGCCGCATTCGCCCCGGACCGGCATGCTGCTATGCCGTGTCACGCATTACGAGCGGGGGAATGAATACCGTGAGACAACCGCCGCTCAGCGCGGGCGGAAAAATACCTGTCCGTCTTACGCCGGCAGTCCCCTCCCTGATCGCCCTTGCCCTCATCATCTGCGTCGCCGTTCTGGGCGGCTGGTTCACGAACAATCTCGGCGTCGCGAGCTTCGGCCGCGACGAAATCCTCATGCAGCCCTGGACCGCAGTCGGCTGCATCGGCCTCGCCACGTGCTTCTTCTGCGCAGCGAGCGGGCATGCCGCCGCCGCGCGCATCATCGCGGTCATTCCGCTGTTCGTCGCAGCGATGGTACTCGTGCAGGAACTCACCGGCGCGCAATGGCCGATCGACCGGCTTCTCTCGCCGCACAGCATCGAGCATCAGCCGCGCATCTATCCCGGCCGCCCGGGCGTAATGCCGGCCTTGTCGATGCTCTTCCTGACACTGGCTTCGATCGCCACCACCTGCCGTCTCGGGGCGGTGCGCAGCATGGTCACCGGGCTGGCGTGCCTCAGCTTCTCGATCGCGATCATCTCCGGCATGGTGCTCCCGCTCGGCATAGCGTCTGCTGCGCCGGAGACCCGGCGGGCGTTGATGTCGGTGCCGACCGCGACCACGCTGATCGCCATTTCGATCGCGATCATCGCCCAGCGGCGGCATGTCGCCTGGTCCAGCAACATCCATTGCGGGATGCAGCGCCGGACGCTGCAATGGATCTTGATACCTTGCATCATGCTGCCGGTCGTCTCGGCGCTCTGGCAGCTCTCGCTCTACAAGAACGGGCAGGTCACGCAGGAAATGAGCGAGATCATCCAGGCCTCGGCACAGGTCGCGATTTCCTGTGCGCTCATCGCCTGGGCATGGATCCGGATCGGGCGCGAAAGCACGACCCGCTGGGCGTTCAGCGTCGCCATCGATTCCGCGCCGATCGCCATTGCCGATATCGACGGCCGCATCATCCGCTGGTCCAAGGGCTGCGAGCAGCTCTATGGCTGGCCCGCCGCCGAAGCGCGCGGACGGATCAAGCACGAGTTGACCGGCGCAGTGCAGCCTCCCGGCCCGATGCGCCCGCTGACCCCGGATTGCCCGCAGGAAGCCGAGATCACCGAGCGGCATCGCGACGGGACCCCGCTGCGCATCCTG
The DNA here is from genome assembly GCF_002797435.1 of Sphingomonas koreensis. Lineage (NCBI taxonomy): Bacteria > Pseudomonadati > Pseudomonadota > Alphaproteobacteria > Sphingomonadales > Sphingomonadaceae > Sphingomonas > Sphingomonas koreensis. The sequence goes on from NZ_PGEN01000001.1 coordinate 1,149,895, forward strand.
GAATCGCGGCAGCTCGTCCAGCCCCGCGCCGACATCGATCCGATGCTCGTCCTGTCGATGAAGGACATTACCGAGCGGCAGCGCGCCGAGCAGGCCATGCGGGCGAGCGAGGCGCGGCTCGCCGCTGCCGCCGACCTCCACGAACTGGGTCTCTTCGAATGGACCGAGGCGGACGACAAGGTGCGACTGTCGCCCCATGCCGAGCGCCTGTTCGGCCTCGAGCCCGGCTCGTTCAGCGGCGGTATGGAAGAATGGCGGAGCCATGTCCGCCGCCGGTTCGGCACCGATATCCTGTCGAACGAACTGGTGCCCCGCTACAGCAGCCTTCGCCGTCCATTCCGCCTCTGCACCGCGGACGAGGAGCAGCAGGTCATCGTCGAAGGATCGATCTTCTTCCACCACCGGCCCGATGCCGAAGGGCTGTCGATGGTCGGCATCATCATGGACGCCACCGAACGCGAGCGGCGGACCGAGATGCTGGAAGCACGCGAGTTCGAGCTTCGCTCCATCCTGGAAACGGTTCCCGAGGCGATGATCACCATCGACGAGGCGGGCCAGGTCCGCTCCTTCTCGACAGCAGCCGAGCGGCTGTTCGGCTTTGCCGCCGAGGAAGTGACCGGCCGGGACATCCGAACCTTACTCCCCGACTATGCCAAGGCAGCGACGGGGCCTCGCTCCGCGGTCTCCAGACAGTCCAGCCCGACCAAAGCCTCCCCGCCGCAGACGACGGACGGCCGCGACCGCGAGGGCAATGCCATGCCGGTGGAACTGGTCGTCGGCGAAACCACGATCGGCAACGAGCATATCTCGATCGCCTTCGTCCGCAGCCTGCGCGAACAGATCGCAACCCAGGCGCGCCTCAACGAGCTGCACGGCGAACTGCTCCACGCCTCGCGCGTCAGCGCGATGGGCGAGATGGGGGCGGGGCTGGCGCACGAGCTCAATCAGCCGCTGACCGCCACCGCCAACTTCCTCGGCGCCGCGCACATGCGGCTGGGCATGGGGGGATCGGCAGAGCAGCTCCGCGAGCTGGTCGATCTCGCCAATCAGGAAGTGCTCCGCGCAGGGGAGATCATCCGCCGGATGCGCGCCTTCGTCGCGCGCGGGGACCTCGATATCCGTCCGCTGGCGATCAACACGCTGATCGCCGACGGTCTCCAGCTCGCCTGGTCGGGAACGCGGCATGCCGGCGTCAATCTGATCTACCAGCCGGTGGCAACCGCTCGCGAAGTGGCGGTCGACAAGATCCAGATCCAGCAGGTTCTGGTCAACATCATCAACAACTCGCTCGAGACCTTCGCCGCCGACGGCACGAAGAATCCGGAGATCATCATCTCCGCCGTCGAAGCGTCGGACGACCATGTCCTGATTCGGCTGCTGGACAACGGCCCCGGCTTTCCGACTTCGATCATCGGCCGGCCGTTCGAGACCTTCATGTCCACTCGCGCCAACGGGCTGGGGCTTGGCCTTTCCATCTGCCGCCGCATCGTCGAGGCGCATGGCGGCACCGTGACGCTGTCCAACCGGCCTGAGGGCGGCGCCGCGTTCGAATTCACCCTTCCCGTCTATCGCGCCCCGCGCGAGGTGGAACTGAGGGCTGCCGGATGACCGTGCGCAACATCTTCATCGTGGACGACGACACGTCCGTCCGCACGTCCCTGATCCACCTGCTGCGTGTGCTGCCCGATCATGCGCTGCGCGAGTTTTCCTCCGGAGACGCGTTTCTGGCAGAGGCGGCGAACCTGCCCTCGGGCTGCCTGCTGCTCGATCTCCAGATGCCCGGAACCGGCGGCCTCGGCGTGCTCGAGGCGCTTGCCGCCGATACCGCGCGCTTCGGCACCGTGGTGCTCACGGGCGAAGGCGATGTCAGCCTTGCGGTTCAGGCGATGAAGCTCGGTGCGCTCGATTTCCTCGAAAAGCCCTGCAACCACCTGCGCCTGTTCGAAGCGATCGACATGGTCTTCTCCCAGCTGACCCAGGCGCAGCGGGCCGTGACGCGGCGCGCGCAGGCGATCGCGAAGATCAATTCGCTTTCGCTGCGCGAGCGCGACGTCCTGATCGGGCTGATGGACGGGCGGTCGAACAAGCTGATCGCGCATGATCTGGGGATCAGCCCCCGGACCATCGAGATCTATCGCGCCAAGCTGATGGAGAAGCTCAACGTCCGCAGCCTCTCCGAAGCGCTCGGCATCGCGTTTGCGGCCGGCCTCTACCCCGAAGGCTGAGCGCCGGCCGCGGCCGTTCAGAACTCCAGATAGAGATCGACATAGCCATAGCGCGTGTCCCCGGTCGCGGGCGCGTTGGCTGCATCGGTCAGGAAACGGCCCTTCGCCAGATAGGCAAGGCCGGTATCGATCCGGACCAGATCCGGCACCAGCCAATGGCGCAGGCGTGCATCGAGCTGATGGCCGGCGAACCGCCCTGCCCGCCCCGCCGCATCCCGGACGCCCGTCGCCGCGAAACTGTCGGTGCGCGAGTTGAGCCAGAGCGCGCGGTAGGTCAGCATCACGTCGGACGACTTGCCCGGCTTGGCTTCAAGGCGCACCCCGCCCGACATCATGTTGTAGCGGTGGACCGGGCCATAGATCGCCGTCGGCCCGAAATCGAAGCGCCGCGCGCCAAAGAGCGTATCGAAACGGTTGTAGCTGTGCGCCTCGGCCCGGTCGCCGCTCGCCAGGTCGAAAAGCCCGGCCACACGCGGCTGCCAGCCGCCGGTCCAGGTCCGCCCGAGCTCGGCATGGACCAGATAGGCCGAGACATCGAGATCGGCGAGGTCGTTCGCGCGGGTCGATCCGCGGGTCTCGCCGAACTGATAGGCACCTTCCAGATCATAATCGATCCGTCCGGCCTTGGGTTTGCGGAAGGCGCGCAGACCGGGGGTCACCAGCCTGCGATTGCGCGTCAGCCGGTCCGCCGAATCCCGTTCGAGCAGACCATAGGCATAGACTTCCAGCGTTCCGCCGAAGACGCCGCCCTTGGTGAAGCTGCCGCCGAAGAACTGCAGCGCACTGCTTTCCTTGTCCCATTTGACGCGATTGTCGAAGATACCGTCGCGATCGTCAGGCAGACGGATCTGCGGCATCGCCCACAGCAAGGTCAGCCGGTCGCCCCCCTTGCCATTCAGGATCAGGTTCGCGCCGGTAAAGGCGTTGCTGGTGTTGCGGAAGGTCTGCCGCGCGACGAGGCGCCGCGAACCGATGTCCATCGTGAACCGGCCAGCCGTCAGCGCGCCGCCCACCTTGCTACCCAGGCTGAAATCGACGCCGGCATAGGCCTGTACCAGTTCGAGCGCATTGACTTCGCCGGTTCCGGCCGAGGACGTCTTCGCCTGGCCATAAGCGCGGGCATCCCACAACTCGCCGCCGACGCGAACCGGGCCGCCATCATAGTCGACCAGAAGGGTGGTCTTGATCGACCAGAGGAAATCGCTCTCCGCGGCATCGGGCCGGAACTGGCCGTCAATCCCCTCGATCCGCGACCGGACCATGCCCTTGATGGTCAGTTCGTCGGGCGCGCCCAGCGCCTCGTGCAGCGTCTGGCCGGCCATTGCCGCGCCGCTCTGCCCGCAGAACAAGGCGGCGGCCGTCAGGCCGGCCGCGATACGGCGAGGGGCCGGAAGCGAAAGGAAGCGTCGCGCGCTGCGATGGCGCGCGGCGGTCGGAACATGAGGCATGAAGGGAACTCCAGGAACGATGATCCCTTATAGAACGCCGGATCGTGCGGAGGGCGTCGCGGCGAGGAAATCTTGCAGCCTGCCCATCCCGGCAACAGAATGACGGGCGCCGTGAGGCGCCCGGAAAGTCATTATCCTATATTTTTTGAGCCGGAGCGGCGGATCAATGCACCGTCGGGCGCGCCGGAGCCGCGTCGCGATACTCTGCCATGATGGCGAAGCGCGGGTCCACGTCCGCCAGTTCGGCCATCGCCTTGGCGGCACGCTTGGCGATCTGGCGTACACGCTCCTTGTTGACGCTGGTATCTCCCTCGATCGCATCGAGCGTCGAGATGTCGAACAGCCGCCGCTCGACCACTTCGCGATTGTGGAGCAGGCGCATTTCCAGTTCGGCCATCGCCGCCGGATCGATGGCCAGATTTTCCGCCCGCCACACCGACTGGCGCTGCTCTGCGGCGGCGCGCTTCGCGGCGCGCTTGGGCCGCGCCTGGCGGCGCATCCGGTCGAGCGCAACGTTGCGCAGATGCTCGATATAGCCGTCGATCAGCGTCGCCGTCGCCGCTTCGGCGAGATAGGCCGAGGCCGCAGCTTCGGTCCGGCTCAGCGCCTCCTCGTCCTCGATCAGCGAGATGGCGGAAATGTCTTCGCCGTCCTCGCCGATGCTGATCGCGTCGAGCGATACGGTGGTCGCCTCGACCTTCCGCGCCGAGGGGCGCTGGTCCGTCATCAGGCGAAAGCGGAGGCTCTGCAACTCACCGCGCAGCTGCCAGTTCACGAAGGTGGTGAACTGTGCCTTCTCCGGGTCATAGGCCTCGATCGCGCGGTGTACGGCAATGGAGCAGACCTGCTCGGCATCGTCCCAATGCCCGGCCAGGCCATACTGCCGGATGAAATGGCGGATGCGCGGCGCGATGAGCGTGAGGATGCGGGCGAAGGCCTTGTCGATGGCGGCGCGCTGGCGGGCGGTCTGACGTTCGCCTTCGGCGGGCAGATTTTCCTTAACGGTAGCGACGGCGGCTTCCAGCGCGATGGTGATCTTCGACATGTTCAGTCCTTCCGATGTCGCGGCGCCGCCCCCCGGCGCGCCGTTTCGACAGAGACGTTATCCTTTAAAATAGTTAACAAGCCGCTAATCCTATAATTCAACCATCACGTTTTTTCGCGTGGTGTCGCGGCCGGCGAGCCTGGTCAGGCGTTGAAGCGCTCAGGGCGGATGTTGCGGCCGATATAATCGAGCAGCCAGGCACGGTGCGCTGTGGTCGCACAGCCGCTGGCGGCGATCCGGCGGCTGGCGTTGACCGAGCCGATCTGCGCGTTGAGCAGCGTGCGCGCGCGATCCTGATCCAGCCCGCCCTTGAGAAAGCGGATCGCGTCGCCGCGCCCCAGATGGTGGCCAAGATAGGCGGCCTGGGCGAGCGCCTGCGCACCTGACTTTCCGCCCTCGCCCAAGGAGACACCTGCATTGCGAAGCGAATCGAGATTGGCCTTGGCATAGTCCGCGGTCGCCTGGATCGCGGCGTCGGGATCGTAGCGCAGCGCGAGCAGCGCCGCCTTGTTCTCGCCCCTCACCTTGCCGCGCTCGTTGAGCCAGCCCTGCCGCCGCGCGACAGTGTTCAGCCAGGTCCCTTCGCGCTCGGCCTCGCCGCGCCATGTCCCGCTGAGAAACTGGCCCAGCCCTGCCGCGCTCGAGCGCGGGTTGCGCGAATAGGGCAGCCAGCGCCCGTCCGCGCCTTTCGCCGCCTCGGCGTGCACGATCGTGGCGAGTGCGGCGACGGGAAGCCCGGTGCGCTGGGCGGCTGCCCGAAGCGTTCCGACATAGGCCGCGTTGGGACCATAGCCGCGCGGGCCGCCTGACGATGCGGGGTCCTCCTGCGTCCCCTGCCCCTGCCAGCGCACCGGCGCCTCCGCAGACGCCGGCTCACGCCCGGGAACGGGTGACGCGGTCTGCGCCTGCGCCGGTCGCGACGGCGCTTCGCCCGTCCGCTCTTCAAGCAGCGAGAGCAGCGATTCGAGGCTCATCGGCAGATTGCTGTCGTTCAGCACCGTCTTCGCGCCAGTATCGTCGCTGCCCAGCGCGGCGCGCCACAGGCGGCCCGCCATCTCGCTGCGCGCATGGGCGTAGATGACCTGCGCCTTCTGCGTGGGATCGAGTCCGGACATGCCGGTCGCGGCGATCATCGCCCGCTCTTCCCGCGTGGGGTCCGCCGCGCTTTCAGGAACGCCACCGCCGAGCTGTCGTCGATCCCGGCCTGCTCGGCATTCGCGCTCTGGCGGTTCGCATCCGCGACAAAGCCCTCGGCCGCGACCTCGATCGCGCGATACGCGCCATAGGCGCTCGCCGCCTTGTTGCGCAGCTGGTCGAGCCGCGCGCCCTGCGCAGCGCCGTCGCGGGTCAGCCGGTTCTGCTCGGCGCGGATGCGCTCCATATAGGCGTGCGAGGAGATACTGAGGTCCGCCGCGGCCACATCCGCCTCGCGGACGATGCTCGTCCGAACCTCCTCCCGCGCCTGATCGATCTGGTTGAGCAGGTTGACCTGCAGGTTGATCGCCACGCTCATCGCGTCGATCTCGCGCCGCTGGACACGGATCGCGGCGTCATAGGGGGTCTTCATCCTTCGTCTCCGACAAGCGCGGCAAGGTCGGCAAAGCTCTGCTGCGCGAAGCCGCGCTCCTGCTTGCCCTGGTTCAGCAGCGTCTCGATCTGCGGGGCGAGCGCGACGGCGCGGTCGACCTCTTCGCTCGATCCGGCGCGATAGGCGCCCAGCCGGACCATCTCCTCCATGTCGCGAAAGGTGGACAGTTCGCGCCTTGCCGCGAGCCGCACCCGGTTCTCGTCTTCCGACAGGCAATGCGGCAGCGTGCGCGATACCGATTTGAGCACGTCGATCGCGGGATAGCGGCCGCGTTCGGCGATCTGGCGGGTGATCACGACATGCCCGTCCAGAATACCACGCACCGCGTCCGCCACCGGCTCGTTGTGATCGTCGCCATCGACCAGCACGGTGAACAGCCCGGTGATGCTCCCCTGCCCCGGCAGCCCCGGCCCGGCACGCTCCAGCATGCGCGGCAGCTCGGCGAAGACGGTCGGGGTATAGCCCTTGGTCGCCGGCGGTTCGCCGCTGGCCAGGCCGATCTCGCGCTGCGCCATCGCAAAGCGCGTTACCGAATCCATCAGGCACAGCACGTTGAGGCCCTGGTCGCGGAAATATTCGGCGATGGTGAGCGTCGTCCACGCCGCCTGCCGCCGCATCAGCGCCGGCTCGTCGGAGGTCGCGACCACCACGACGCTGCGGGCAAGCCCCTCATCGCCAAGATCGTCCTGCACGAATTCCTGCACTTCGCGGCCGCGCTCGCCGATCAGGCCGATCACCGCGACGTCGCAGTCGGTCCAACGCGCCAGCATCGACAGCAGCACCGACTTGCCGACGCCCGATCCCGCGAACAGGCCGAGCCGCTGGCCGCGGCAGAGCGGCACGAACAGGTCGAGCGCGCGGACCCCGGTGCCGAGCCGCTCGCCGACCCGAGCCCGGGCAGAGGCGGGCGGGGGCGAGGACTTGATCAGTCGCAGGTCGGCGCCGGGCACCATCGCACCCTTGCCGTCGATCGGCCGGCCGAGCCCGTCGACCATCCGGCCGAGCCAGCCCGCGCTCGGGCGCAGGCCGAACTGGCTGGCCGCCAGATCTGCGCGCGTGCCCGATGCGATACCCTGAGGCTCGCTGAAGGGCATGCAGTGGGCGATGCCGTGATCGAGCCCGGTGACCTCCGCCTCGACATGGCCGGACGGCGTATCGAGCTTCACCCGCGATCCGATCTGCGCGGCGCCCGCCAGCCCCTCCACCTCGATCAGCGCGCCGCGCACGGCGACGACGTGACCGTAACGGCGATCGGGGTTGAGCAGGCGCAGCCCAGCGGCCGCCGCTGCCAATGTGGTCATCGGACGTTCTCCCGGAACGATCGGTGGATGCGGAAGATCAGGCGGCCAGTGCCGCCCGGTTCAGAACCTCGGTCTCATAGCCGATCAGCCAGCGGCAATCCGCCAGCGCGGGATAGAATTGCCCGGTCGCGACCTTCTGTGCGAACCGGATGCACGCGGCCTTGGCCTCCTGCGATTCCAGCGCCGCCATCAGGCGTTCCAGCCGCTCGAGCAACGCGTCCTGATGCGTCTTGAGGTCGCCCTGGTCGATATAGGCCATCATGCAGGCGAAATAGAGCTGGCGCGCGGGGCTGTCGGCCTCTTCCGGCTTCATCACGTCGCGGCCGCGCAGGACGGTGGCGTTGTTCTCCACCATGAGATCGGTGCGGCCGACCGAACGGAGCACCGCGCCGTTCACGATCACCGGTTCCCCGTTACGAAGCGAAATACGAAGCGTCATCCGACTGTCCCCACAAAGTCCATGCTGGGATTATAGGATGAAATCACCCGGCAGCTTTTGCCGGGCACGGTATTTTTCGCCTCCCCTCGAACGGGGCCGCCGGAATCCCTCCTACAATAGTCCCGTAATCGGGTCGGGCATGCCGAGCACGCCGCCCACGCATGGGAGAATGATATGAGCCTCTATTCCGCTCTTTATGCCGGCGTCTCCGGTCTCGGAGCCCAGGCGAGCGCAATGGCGACCGTCGCGGACAATATCACCAATGTGAACACCATCGGCTACAAGGGCGTTTCGGCCCAGTTCCAGACGCTCGTAACCGACGGTCGCGTGCGCAGCAATTACTCGGCGGGCGGCGTCAGCGCCACGCCCAAGGCGCTGATCTCCAAGCAGGGTCTGCTCCAGGCTTCCAGCAGCCTCACCGACATCGGTATCGACGGCTCGGGCTTCTTCGTCGTCCGTTCGGGCACCGGAGACGACGTGTCGTTCACCCGCGCGGGCTCCTTCACGCCGGACTCGCAGGGCTATCTGCGCAATTCGGCGGGCTACTACCTGCAGGGGTGGCCGCTCGACGCCGACGGCAACTATGTCGACAATGGCAATCTCAACACGCTCCAGTCGATCCGCCCCAACGCGCTGACCGGATCGGCGATGCCGACCAGCAAGATCGCGCTGCGCGCCAATCTCCAGTCGACCGCCACGCCGATTACCGGCGCCTATGTGCCCGGATCGATGGCATCGGGTGCGCTCTCGCCGCAATTCTCGCGCTCGGTCGATGTCTATGACGCGCAGGGCACGTCGCACCGTCTGACCTTCAATTTCGTGAAGACCGCCGCCAATGAATGGGTCGCGGAAATCTCCGGCAACCCGGCTGACATCCAGACCGTCGGCGGAGCGCCCGTCGCGACCGGCCTGCTGGCGAGCGGCAAGGTCAAGTTCAACCCGGACGGCAGCCTCGACCTTGCAGGATCCGATCCCGCCCTGTTCGCGAATCTCGATATCGGCTGGACCAATGGCGCCGGCTCGACCCCGATCCGCCTCAGCCTGGGCAGCGACGACGGTCTCGATGGCCTCACCCAATCCGCCAACGAATCCGGGCTGCTGTCGTCCTCGGTCGACGGCGGTATGCTGGGCACGGTGGCCTCGGTCGAGATTTCGGACGCCGGCATCGTCAGCGCCATCTTCGAGGACGGCACCTCGCGCGCGATCTATCAGTTGCCGATCGCGACCTTCCAGAACCCGGACGGCCTGACCCGGATCGGCGGCAACGCCTACATGATGTCGCAGGATTCGGGCAATTTCGCGATCAACAAGCCCGGCGCGCTGGGTGCGGGAACGATCGCAGCGGGCAAGCTCGAGGCCTCCAACGTCGATCTGGCGCAGGAATTCTCGAACATGATCCTGTTCCAGCGCGCCTACAGCGCATCGTCGAAGATCATCACGACCGTCGACGACATGCTGCAGGAAGTCAGCAACCTCAAGCGCTGACCCTGACCGCGCCCGCCCCGTCTCCCAAAGCCAGTTGAAGGACCCGCCGCCTTGTCCCTGAACGAGATTCTCAATTCAGCCATGTCGGGCCTCAACGCCTCGCAGGCGGGGCTGCGGTCGGTGTCCAACAACATCGCCAATGTCGGCACGCCGGGCTATGCACGCGAGCGGGTGACGCTCAGCACCGGCGTATCGGGCGGGCGCGTCTCCGGCGTTGTCATCGGCGAACCCTCGCGCATTGCCGACAAGTTCCTCGAGAACGCGGTCTACCAGCGCGGCGGCGCCGCCGGGCGATCGGAGGCGGTGTCTTCCTATCTCGACCGGCTTCAGTCGCTGCTCGGCGCGCCGGACTCCAGTGCGGGCCTCGCCGCCCGTCTCGGCGCGCTCTCCTCCGCGGCGGCGCAGATCACCAGCCTTCAGGGCTCGACCCAGTCGGTGACGCTGTTCACCGGCAGCGTCGCCGACGCGATCGACACGATTCACCGGCTGGAAAAGGACGTGTCGAGCCTGCGCGGCGATGTCGAGACCGAGGTCGGCTACACGATCCAGCGCGCCAATGTGCTGCTCGGTCAGATCCATGACCTCAACAGCGAAGTGGCGCGTCTCCATGGTCTCGGGCGCAGCTCCTCGGGGGCCGCCGACCAGCGGATGAGCGCCCTCGAGGAATTGAGCGGCCTCATCGACGTCACCGTCCGCGAGCAGCCCGACGGGCGCGTCACGATCGACAGCGCATCGGGCCAAGTGTTGCTCGACAAGAGACTGCGCCAGCTGAGCTACCTCACCGGAGCGGGCGCGTCGCAGAACAGCTATCCGCCGATCGACATCCGGTTCGCGTCCGACAACGGCGTGATGGGCGCATCAACGGGCGAGCGGATCGATTCCGCGGCGATCGGAGGCAAGCTCGGCGGTCTGCTGGACATACGCGACCGTGCGCTTCCCGGTTTCTCCGAACAGCTCGGCGTGCTTTTCACCGGCCTCGCACAGAATCTCAACGCCGTCGCCAATGCGGGCACCACGGTGCCGCCGCCCAACGCGCTGACCGGCGAACCCAATGGCCTGATCGGCACCGACCGGCTGGGCTTTACCGGCAAGGCCGTGTTCGCCGTCGCCAAGGCCGACGGAACGCTGCTCCAGAAGGTCGAGATCGACTTCGACGCGCTCGGTGCCGGCGCCACCGTCGACGACGCGGTGGCCGCAATCAACGCCGGCCTCGGCCCCAACGCCACCGCCAGCTTCGCCGGCGGCAAGCTGTCGATCAAGGCGACCGATCCCGCCCAGGGCATCGCCATCGCGCAGCATCCGGCCACGCCCAGCGATCGCGGGGGCACCGGATTCTCGCAGTTCTTCGGGCTCAACAACCTGATCCGTTCGGACAGCAGCGCGCTGGTCCCGTCAGGCTTCAAACCGGCCGACCCGCACGGCTTCGGCGCCGGCGAAACAAGCGAGATCGCCTTGCGCGACCCGACGGGCAAGCTGCTCGCCAGCTATACGATGACCGGATCGGCAGGCCCGACCTTCGGCGACCTGATGACCGAGCTCAACGCCAGTCCGCTCGGCGGCTACGGCAGCTTCGCACTCGACGCCAAGGGTCGTGTGCAGTTCACGCCCAATGGCGCGAGCGCGGGATCGACCATCTCGATCCCGTCCGATTCCACCAGCCGCCACGGCACCGGCCTGTCCTTCTCGGCGTTGTCGGGCCTCAGCGGAACTGCCAGCGGTCTCGGCACGGCCGAGGTCCGCGCCGACATTCTGGCAAAGGCCAGCAACCTTCCGCTCGCCCGGCTTCAGATCGGCGCGGCGGTGAACACCAAGGCGATCGGCGCCGGCGACCTGTCGGGCGCCAATGCGTTCATCGATCAGCTCGCGAAGAGCTTCGACTTCGGCAAGGACGGCAAGGCCACGATCGATACCTTCGCCAGCCGCCTGCTGGGCGGCGCAGGCACCGAAGCCTCGCTTGCCGAGACCACGCGCGCCGGCGCCGCGGCTCGCTTCGACGACGCGGTTGGCCGGCGGGACAATTATTCCGGCGTCAATGTCGACGAAGAGCTGGCGCAGATGGTGGTGCTTCAGAACAGCTATTCCGCCGCCGCACGCGCGATGACCACCGCGTCTGAAATGTACGACACCCTCCTCCAGATGCTCAGATAACGGCCGGAAAGCCGGAAAGGACTGAGAGCAATGACACGCGTAGCGACCATACCCCTGCAACGGACGCTGTCCGGGGCGATGCAGCGGTCCCAGCAGAGTCTGGGCGCCAGCCAGCTTCAGTTGAACACCGGCAAGAAGGCGCATGACTATGCAGGCCTCGGCATCGATGCGGTTCGGACCCTGTCCGCACGCTCGATGCTGTTGCAGCAGCAAAGCTATCAGTCGGTGGCCAGCCGGGTGGGCACCACCCTCTCGCTCTACGATGCGAACATTACGCAGATCGACGAAAGCGTGTCGAACCTGCGCAAGGAACTGATGACCGCGCTGGGCACCGGAAACTCGCCGGGGATCCAGGATCTGATCGAAGGCAGCTTCGCCGATGTGCGCGCGGCGCTCAACGCGACCGAGTCGGGGATCCCGATCTTCGCCGGGTCGCAGACCAACGATCTGCCGATGGTGCCCGAGACGCTGGCCGATCTGGCCGCGATGGCGCCTGCCGACATCTTCGTCAACGACGGGGTCCGCCAATCGGCCCGGGTCGGCGACGGTGTCGATGTCGAATATGGCGTCGGCGCGAGCGATGTCGGCGCCGGTCTGGTTCCCGCGTTCAAGACGCTCGCCGCTGCCGGCCCGATCGGCGAACGGCTGACCGACGCGCAGAAGACCGCGATCCGTCAGGCGCTCGACGAGATCGATGCCGGCCTGGTCGGCGTGCGCTCGGTCAATGCCGAGAACGGCCGCAAGCAGAACCAGGTCGAGATGATGGAGACGCGCGCCAACGACCGCGAAATCCTCCTCACCGACGTCATCGGCTCCGTCGAGGACGCCGATCTGGGCCAGGTCGCGCTCAATATCTCGCAGCGCCAGACGATCCTCGAGGCCTCCTATTCGGTCTTCTCGCAGCTCTCCAGCCTGTCGCTCGTGCGCTTTCTGGATTGATGCCTGAACTGGCGCGGCCGGCCGTTCCCGGTGCCGGCCGCGTCAGATGACCTTTCCGGCCAGGACCGGCTCAGGGGCAGGCGTCACGCCGCGCCCTTTTTTCGCGTCGGATGTCTCCGCTGGACGACCCGGCTCCATCCGCCCCACCTACAGGAACGGGCGGCCCGGCCTTGCGACATGATCGCAAGGCCGGGCCGCCCGTCTTATGGCATGGCCCCTCGAGGAGCAGCGCGCGCCTCCCCTTACCCCCCGATCTTCCCCGGCGCGCGATCGAGCAGCGCGGCGATGTCGCCCGCCGGGCTCGCGCCAGGCATCGCGGCCATGGCACGCGCCAGCGTCTCGGGATCGACGGAGCCGGGCGCCCCGGTGAGCATGTCGAACACCGCCGCGGTCTTGAGTCCGCGAAAACTCGCCTGGTAACGGCTTCGAAGCCCTGCCAGCCCATCCTCGCGCCCGAGCATGGCGAGCGAGATCGCGTGGCGCAGCACCACAGCCTGATCGACCTCGCTCAGCGCTCCGGCACGCGGCAGTCCTGCCGCCGTTTCCGCAACCAGCCCCAGCCAGTCGCGCCGCTTCCACAGGATCTCCGCCCGCAGCGCCACCGCATCCGGCACATCCTGCAGCACCGCAAAGGCTTCCGATACGCGCCCGACCTGGGTCAGCGCCACCGCCTCCATCCGCTTGCGCGCATGGATCATCGCATCGGGATAATTCGGGTCTGCCGATCGCTTGAGCAGGTCGATCGCCTTGTCGGGCCGTCCCGCCAGGATATGCAAGCTCGCCACCCGGGCCGACAGCGGACCGCGGGCCAGATCGCCCGCGCGGTTGAACAGCTGGTATTCGAGCAGATCCGCGGCGCGGCTGTACACCCCCGCCGCCTGCAACCGCTCGGCAAGGCGGCTGACAAGAAGATCGCCCTCCGCCCCGCTGGGTGAAAGGTCGCGATAGTCCCAGTAGAGCCCCGCCGCCTGTTCCAGCGGCAATTTCCGGGCGGGATCAAGGGCCTGCGCCAGCTTCGCCTGAAGGCTGGGCAGGAAATCCGCCCCCTGCCGCCCCGCATCGAAGAAGCGGAACAGCGCCGCGCCCGCAGCCAGCGATCCCCTTATGTCGTCACGCCCAGCATTGAGGCGATAGCTCAGTCGCAGCGCGCGCTCCTCGATCGCATCGCCGCGCCACGCATAGCGCAGCGCCGACAGGCGCTTGAGCGCCACTTCCGCGGTCACCGATCCGTTGGCCACCTCCGCCTCGATCTGGCTGAGGCGGGCATCCATGCGCAGCGCCATGTTGCCCGACTGTTCGACCCGGGCAAAGCGGAGGCGCGCCTGATCGGGCTGACCCAGCGCCAACTCGGCGCGACCGCGATAGAGGTTCGCCGCAGGATCGCGGTCAGGCACGCCGTTCAGCCACTTGAGCGCGTCGCCCGGTCGCCCGCCCTCGACCCCCGCGCGCGCCGCCGCGAGCGCGAAGGCCTTTCGGCGCGGCCCGGCAAAGGCAGGCGCCGCGCAAGCGATCTGTTGCAGCGCCTGCTCGGCGAAGCCGCCGAGCGACAATGCGCGCATCCGCCAGATACAGGCTTCGGCATTGCTGGCGAGGCTGGATGCCGACAGTTCGGCCGATCCCTGCTCGAACCGTCCGAGCTGGATCAGCGCGGCACCGCGCGCCAGCCGATAGGCATCGACCATGGCGAGATCGGGATCGTCCTGCCGCATCACATCGAGCACGCCGAGCGCCTCGGCGCCGCGTTCCTGGGCGATCAGGCTGCGCGCATAGTCCCAGCGCGCCTGCTGGCGATCCGCCAGCCGCGCCGTGGCAAGGCTGCGCCAGGCATCTTCCTGGGCGATGATCCGCCACGCCCCGGGGCCCTCGATCGCTGGCTGCTGCGCCAGATCGGCGGCAAAGCCCGGCAGACGCGCCGCAGGGAGCGTCGGTCTGGCAGGCGCCGGCTGCGGCAGGTCCGCACCCACCAGCATCGCGGCGGAGGCAAGCAACATTGCCCGCTTCACGAGGCGGCTCCCGGGATCAGGCCCAGCCAGGCGATCACGGCGCCGCCGATCGCGCATCCCAACAGGAAAGGAACGGCGAGAAACAGGGAGCGGCCTGGACTCGCGGCATCCCCGGCCTGCGGGGAGGACGCGGCCGTCGTCGCCGCCGGACCGGTCGCCCGCTCCTGATCGCCGCGACGCCGCGCCGGAGCGGGCGGCGGCGTACGAGAGGAAAAGACGCGGACCTTACCGGGCCGCTGGTCGCTGCTCATCTTCACCTGCCTCAAGACATTTCCCTCTATTATAGAAGGAGAAGCACGCCGGAGCGGTCGAAGGGGCCGTGACATTCTGATGCGGCGGCCGATCCGGAGTAACGCATGATCCGTTCCGCCCTGCCCCTCAGCGCCGTTGCAGCCGCGTCCTTCACCGCCGCCGCACCCGGCTATGCCCAGGAGCTGCCGACCGCCCCCTTCGTCGCGCTGGGCGAGATCAGCGTGCCGATCGTCGATGCCGGCCGGATCGACGGGGTGCTACGCGTTTCCATCGTGCTCGAGGCGCGGGACGCAGCGGGGGCTTCGCGCCTTGCGCGCAAGATGCCCGAGCTGCGCGCCGCCGGCCTGGGCGCCGCGATCGAATTCGCCCGGCTTCACGCTTCGCCGTTCACGCCGGTGAATGTGCACAAGCTGGCCGGCACGCTGGAGCCCGCCCTGCGCGGCGTCGACGGCACGATCGCGCGCATCCTGATCGTCAAGGTTTCGGCACTGGCCGCCTGATCTTGCTTTTCACCGCGCAAAAAAGGCCGCTTCCGGGATTGGAAGCGGCCTTTCCTTTGCGCCTATTTTCCGGCCGTCGGCGGACCGCCTGCCGGTGAAGTTCGTGGTCCGGACGGCGCCGCACGGACCGCCGGTTGCGGCCGCTGGATCACCTTGCGCCCCGCGAGCGACATCGTGAGCTCGGCCGCGGCATTGGGGCTCATCGCCGCCATCAGCAGCGCCGCCGATCGTTCGCGCATCCGCCGCGCCACCTGTGTCTGCACCTCCAGATCGAGCTTTTCGAAGATCGGCGCCGCGCGCGCGGGCTTCATCGTCTGATAGATGCGGGCAAGGTCGTCATAGGGCTGGTTCGGCTCTACCGACGCGCCCTGCGCCGGATCGGTGCTGCCCGACTGCTCCTGGCGCGCGCGCATCTCTGCCGCCAGCCGGGCTTCACCTGCCTTTGCCGCCTGCTCGCGCATCTCCAGCTTGCGCTTCTCCGCTGCCAGCGTGCGGTCGCGCTGGGCCATGCTGTCCTGCAACGACACGCCGAGGCGGCTTGCCGGCGCCGGGTCCGACGCGAGCGGCGCGGCGAGCGCCCAGGCATTGGCGATCACGCCGATGCCGGCCGCCCCCAGCAACAGCGTGGATGGCCTGCGCGCGTAGAGAAGAAGATCGCCGCCTTTGCCCTTGGGCAAAGGCAAGGCAGGAAGCTTCAGCGTTCTCATGCGTGCCCCGCCACCGGCATCGCGGCCGTCACCGTCGGGACCTTCACCGCGCCCGTCGCCTTGCGCCGGCCCGATGCCGTGCGCGAACGCGGCTTGCGCTGGCGGCGCACGGACGCCTCCTTCGCGGCGGCTTCCAGCGCCTGGGCTTCATTCTGTGCGGCAACAGCCTCCATGATCCGGTCGGCAACCGAATTGCCGATCCCGACCATCACCGCGAGCTCATCGCGCAGCGCTTCGCTGTTCGCCGCGCCGCGGCTCTGAGCGACCGCCTCATTGGCGAGCAGCGCCCTGAGCTCGCCCAGCACCGCCCGGGCCTGGCCGGTCGCACGTTCGAGCTGCGTCACGCTATCGCCCAGCGAGGCCGCGCGCAGATCGCGGATGCTCCTGCTCACGCGCAGGGTCTGCACGATCACCGCCACGCACAGCAGCATCACCAGCGCATTGCTGAAAGTCACGAACGTCATCGGGAATATCCTTTCGAGATGTCGGTCGCCATGCGGATGGCGATATTCTGGGAACGCTGGCCGATATGCGCCTGGCCCAGCGGCATACCGCCGCACTGGACCTGAAGCGCATCGTCGGGGCCGCGGTTTAGTGAAATGGTCTGGCCGACCTTCAGGCCGGTAACTTCGCGCAGCGGCATCAATTTCTCGCCGAGCACCACATCGACGGTCACGGCGGTGCTCATCAGTTCGCTCGCCATATGGGTTTCCCAAATGCGATCGCGGCCGAGCTTTTCGCCCATGAAGCGCTGGAGCAGCTTGGTACGGACAGGCTCGAGCGTGGCATAGGGCAGCAGCACGCTGAACTTGCCCCCGCGCCCTTCCATATCGACGCGGAAAGTGGCCACCGCAGTGATGTTGCTCGGGCCCGCGATGGCGGCGAAGCGAGGGCTGGCCTCGATCCGCTCCAACTCCATCGTCACCGGCTCGACTGCTTCGAACGAGCGCGAAAGCTCCTCCAGCGCCAGTTCGACCATCTTCCAGACCAGCTGGGTTTCGATGGTGGTGAAGGCGCGGCCTTCGACCTTGAGCGGCGCGTTGCCGCGGCGCCCGCCCAGCAGCGCATCGACCACGGCATAGATCAGGCCGGAATCGACGGTGACAACGCCGAAATTCTCCCATTCGCGCACCTTGAACACGCCGAACATCGCCGGCAGTGCGACATGGCTCATGAACTCGCCGAAGCGCGTGGAGGTGATCTCCTCCAGCGTGACGTCGATCGCGTCGGAGGTGAGGTTGCGCATCGAGGTCGCGAAGGTGCGCACCATGCGTTCGCACACCACCTCCAGCATCGGCAGCCGTTCATAGCTGATGACGTTGGATTCGATGACGGCCTTGAGACCGCTCTTGGGCTGCTGCTGCGCGGCATCCGGAAACCCGAACAGCGCGTCGATACCCGCCTGATCGAAGGTGTCCCCCTCGCCCGGCGCCATCTTGGGCGGATCGGGAAGGACGAAATCGTCGAAATCGTCGCTCATTGCTGCACCAGATCCTGGATCAGCACGTCACGCACCGTGCCCGCGCCCAGCGCCTGGGTCGTACGCGACATCATTTCCTCCTTGATGCGGAACACCGCAGCCGATCCGGCGAGGTCTTCCGGGCGCAGTTCGCGCAGGAACGGCTGCAGCGCATCGAGCACCACGGGCAGCCGCTCTTTGATACTGTCCACCTTGCCCGGGTTGGCGGCGACCAGGATGAAACGCAGCTTCAGGAAACGCGCCTGGCCGTCGCCGCTGCGCAGATTGACCGTCAGCGTCGGCGCTTCGATATAGGATGCACCATCCGTCGCGGCCGATGCGGCGGCCGGCGCCGCGGCCTCATCCCCGCCGCCCGTATCGCGCAGCATCCACCAGGTCCCGCCGCCCGCCGCCGCCAGCAGCAGCGCCGCGCCGCTCCCGGCGATCAGCAGTTTCGTGCGGGTCTTCGGCTTGTCCTTGCGCACCTCTATCGGCGTCACGTCAATGATCGCGTCACTCGCCACATTCATTCCCCTTTGAACCTTGGACCGTCGCATCGATTAGATGCCGTCCGCGTCCGCTTTGGCGTTCACGCCTCTATTATAGGAGGGACGCACGGCAATTTGTGCCTAGCGCCGAATATCGCGATCTTTTTCAGCAAGGTGCCCGGAATGGACGTTTCATCCTTCGTTCTGTTGAGCCACGAGCAGGCGCTGCGCCGGCAGATGGACATCACGGCGAACAACATGGCCAATGCCAGCACGGTCGGTTTCAAGCGCGAGCAGGCGCTGTTCCACGAATATGTGGAGCAGGTGCAGCAGGCGCAGATCGAGGACGCGCGCAAGACCAGCTTCGTGCTCGATTATGGCGCGATCCACGACACGCGGCAGGGCGCATTCCAGTCCACCGGCAACCCGCTCGACGTGATGATCGAAGGGCCGGGCTATCTCAACGTCCAGAACCCCGACGGCACCGTCGCCTATACGCGGGCGGGCTTTATCAAGATCCTCGACAATGGCGATCTTGCAACCTCGGGCGGACAGCGGTTTCTCGACGAGAATGGCCGGGCGATCAACGTGCCGCCCGATCAGATGCGCAACGTCACCATCTCCGAAGACGGATCGGTGATGGCCGGGGACGCGCCGGTCGGCCGCCTCGCCGTCACCAGCTTTGCCGACGAGAACATGCTCGAAGTGCGCGGCGACGGCATGCTGACGGGCACGGGCGGTCGCTTCATGGCTGCGGCGGAGACCAAGCTGCGCCGCGGCGGCGTCGAGGCCTCCAACGTCGAGCCGATCGTGGAGACGACCAACATGGTCGACATCATGCGGTCCTACCAGACCAGCCGACGCCTCTCAGAAGACATGGCCGACATGCGCAAGCAGGCGATCAACCGCCTCGGCCGCATCGGCTGACCTCATTCACATCTGATTTCGCAAAGGAGCTTCCATGCGTACGCTTTCCATCGCCTCGACCGGCATGCTGGCCCAACAGACCAATGTCGATGTCATCTCGAACAACATCGCCAACATGAACACGACCGCGTTCAAGCGGCAGCGGGCGGAGTTCCAGGACCTGCTCTACCAGCAGGTGTCGCGCCCCGGCGCCGCGACCAGCGCGGACGGAACCCGCGTACCCTCGGGCATCCAGATCGGTGCGGGCGTCCGCACCGGCGGCGTCTATCGCATCACCGAACAGGGCGCGATGACCAACACCGGCAACCGCTACGACATGGCGATCGACGGTCCGGGTTATTTCCAGATCATGATGCCGTCGGGCGAGCTGGGTTATACTCGCGCCGGCTCGTTCCAGCTCTCCGACCAGGGCGAACTGGTGACGACCGACGGCTATCGCGTCCAGCCCGACATCACCATTCCGCAGGGCGCGCTCGACGTGATCGTCTCCAAGACCGGCGAAGTGCAGGTGAAGGTCGCTGGCCAGACCGAGTTGCAGACCGTCGGCCAGCTCGAACTGGCGACCTTCATCAACGAAGCGGGCCTCGAGGCGATCGGCTCGAACCTCTTCCTCGAGACCGCGGCGTCCGGGCAGCCCACCGTCGCGAGCCCGGGCGAGCCGTCGTTCGGGACCCTGACCCAGGGCTTCGTCGAGGCTTCGAACGTCAACCCGGTGTCGGAGATCACCTCGCTCATCACCGCCCAGCGCGCCTATGAGATGAACAGCCGCGTCGTGAAGGCGGCCGACGAGATGCTCGCCACCTCGGCACAGCTGCGCTGATCATGGCGATGATCGCTCTCGCCCTGCTCGCCGCGACAGGTCCGCTCACCCCGGCCCCGGCACCAGCCGACACGCCCGTCCTCGCCCGCGCGGTCGAGAAGGGCGAGATGCTGAGCGCGTCGGACTTCACCACCGCCCCGCTTGCGCCGGCCGCCGCGCGCGGGGCCACCCAGCCCCGCGATGCCGAGGGACAGGAGGCCACGCGCCGCCTCGCCGCAGGAAGCCCCGTGCGCGCCACCGACATCGCGGCGCCGCGCGTCGTCCGGCGCGGGGAGGCGGTGACCATCGCACTGATCTCGGACGGGCTGCGGATCACCGCCACCGGCCGCGCCCTCGCCGATGCCGGCAAGGGCGAAGTGGTCCGCGTCCTAAACCTCAGTACCAACCGCACGCTGAACGCCGTGGCCGACACGCCAGGCCAGGTGCGCCTCATCGCCCCATAAGTGAGCCGGCAACCATGAAATATGTTCTTCCCGCCATCCTCGCGGCGTCGATGCTGTCCGGCTGCGGTGCGGTCGGGCGACTCAAGGCAATCGGCAAACCGCCGCGCATGAGCGAAGCCGAAGCCCCGGTCGCGCCCCGCGTCGAACCCTCGATCGGCAATGCTGCGGCGCAGGGCCGTGGCGGCTCGGCGAGCCTTGCGGAGACCGCGCCCGGCGGCGCCTCGCTGTTCCGCACCGGCGCGGGTGCCTTCTTCCGCGACCAGCGCGCCTCGCGCGTCGGGGATATCGTCACCATCCGCATCAACATTGCGGACAACGCCCGGGTCGACAACGCCACGACCCGCACCCGTGCAGGCAGCGAGAGTGGCGGCATCGCCGCGTTGCTCGGCCTTGAAAGCCAGATCGGCAAGATCCTGCCCGGCAATCCCGATCCGTCCAAGCTGGTCGATACCAGTTCGGATTCGCGCGCGACGGGTGCCGGAAACACCTCGCGCAGCGAACAGATCAACATGACGGTCGCCGCCTTGATCATGGACGTGCTGCCCAACGGCAACCTCATGATCCGTGGCCGCCAGGAGGTGCGCGTCAATTTCGAGCTGCGCGAACTGGTCGTCACCGGCGTGATCCGCCCCGAAGACATCGCCCGCGACAACAGCATCCGTCACAGCCAGATCGCCGATGCGCGCATCAGCTATGGCGGGCGCGGTCAGCTGACCGACGCGCAGCAGGCGCGCTGGGGGCAGCAGATCTACGACGCGCTCTTCCCCTTCTGACCTCCTCGCGCCGATGCGCGGGATCACCAGCCATCCCGTGCCCGCCATGCTCCCAGGCGGGCACGGGATGCGTCTTTCCGGGACGCGACTGAGTCCGGAAAATAAAATTCGCCCCGAAAACGGGACAGGAAAATAACTTCCTAGAATAGATTATGACCCGCAGAACATGGGCCATACGGGTGGCAGCGTCCCCCTGCTACAGGCTGCAGAAGTCGGCCTTTCTATTCTAGAAGGAATGAACAAAATGGCGTTTTCGGTTAACACCAATGCTGGCGCGATGGCAGCTCTCCAGAGCCTGAACGCGACCAACAAGAAGATGGATGTCACGCAGAGCCGCATCAACACCGGTCTGGCCGTCAGCTCGACCAAGGATGACTCGGCAAAGTACACGGTGGCTCAGTCTCTCCGGGGTGACCTGGGTGGCCTGAACGCGGTGAGCTCGTCGCTCAACAACGCGAAGAGCGTCACTGACACCGCGATCGCGGGTGCTGAACAGATCTCCGACCTTCTGAACCAGATGAAGTCGAAGGCCTATGAAGCTGCGGATGCCGGCCTCGACGCCGCCAGCCGTACCGCGATCGACAAGGACTTCACGGCGCTGAAGGGCCAGATTGGCACGATCATCAAGTCGTCGGAGTTCAACAACACCAACCTGCTCGACAACACCTTCACCGGTACGAAGACGGTTGCGGCGCTCCAGTCCCTGGACGTCACCAGCACGCTCGCCGTGGCGAACCAGTCGTTCGACACGGCGGTCGATGGCGCGATCACCGGTGGCATCGCCACCCAGGCGACCGCTCAGACGATGGTCGGCACGCTGGACACCGTCATCACGGCCGTCAACACCAGCCTCAGCGACCTCGGCGCTGCGTCGCGTAAGATCGAAGGCCAGCTGAAGTTCACCAGCAAGCTGTCGGACGTGGTCACGACCGGCATCGGCAACCTCGTCGATGCGGATCTGGCCAAGGAATCGGCGAACCTTCAGGCCCTGCAGGTCCAGCAGCAGTTGGGCGTTCAGGCTCTGTCGATCGCCAACCAGGCGCCGCAGACGATCCTGTCGCTGTTCCGCTAAGGTTCGATCGGCCCTTCCGCCCCCACTGAAAGGGCCGGTCGTCCGGGTAAGGCCGGGGTGGTTCGCCATCCCGGCCTTTTTCCTGCGGCGGCGCAGTTGGCAGCATCTCCCTAGCCTCGCACCACCGACCCGCTCCGGCACTCTGTCGGGAATCCGGGGCATGCCGGTCGCGGGATTGACCAACCATCTGAAAATGGACTGGATATGATCGCATTTCTCGACAATTGGCGGCTGCCGAAGAAGCTGTTTGCCGCCTTCTCCATTCTCGGCCTGCTACTCTGCGTGGTCGGGTTCAACGGCTATTATTCGACGCACGCACTGGACGCGGTGACCCAACGGCACGTCACCCGCGGCCTCGCCGGCATGTCAGGGCTCAGCGACGTGATGAGCGACGTCAAGGAAATGCGCATCGTCATCTACAGCTATTACAATGCGATCGACGCCAAGGAAGAAGCCAGCCTACGCGAACGCCTCGACAAGGGGGTCGAGAAGCTCGACAAGGCGGTCGAGGCCTATGGCAAGGTCGCGGGGGAGGACTTCCAAGGCGAGGTCACCTCGCTGCGCCAGAAGGTCGCCGAACTCAACCGGACCAACCGGGAAATCTTCGCGCTGCGCGGCAACCGGGATCTGGCCGGCGCAATGGCGCTGATCAAGGGTGACGGCAAGACGCACTCCCGTGCCGTTATCGACCAGACCAACAAGCTGATCGAGATGTCGCGTGAGCGCTCGCGCAAGGCCGCCGAGGAAGGGTCGCAAACCGCCGGTCTCGCGATCACGCTCTCGATCCTCCTCGCGCTCGCAAGCCTCGCCGGCATCGTCGCGATCTGGTTCATCATCAACCGTTCGGTGGCGCTGCCCATGTCGCGCATCGCCTCGGTCACCACGACGCTGGCCGAAGGCGGCAAGGCCGATGTGCCCTATCGCGACCGTCAGGACGAAATCGGCGAGATCGCCGGCGCGCTCGAGCATTTCCGCGCCACAGCCGAAGCCCGTGCCGAGGCCGATGCGCGCGCAGCCGCTGAGCAGCGTGTCGTCACGACCGCGCTGCGCGACAGCCTGTCGGCGATGACCGAGGGCGACCTCAGCCGCTCGATCACCACGGAGTTTCCGCCGGCCTATGGCGAGCTCAAGACCAACTTCAACGCCGCGCTCGATTCACTGCGTGAGTTGATCGGAGCGGTCGCAGAAAGCGCCGTCGCCATCCGCACCGGCTCGGGCGAGATCGCTCAGGCGTCGGAAGACCTTGCGCGGCGGACCGAAAGCAACGCCGCGAGCCTTGAGGAAACCTCCGCCGCGATCACCCAGATGGATGATCGCCTGCGTGCCACAGCGGAGGCGGCCGGCCGGACCGTGCGGCGTGCCGACGGCGCCATGGCGGTGGTCGATTCCGGCCGCAGCATCGCCGACGAGGCTGTGCAGGCAATGGGCCGGGTGAGCGAGAGCGCCAAGGGCATCGACAGCGTGATCGAAGGGCTCGACAAGATCGCGTTCCAGACCCGCGTTCTCGCGATGAACGCAGCGGTCGAAGCCGGGCGCGCAGGCGATGCCGGCCGTGGTTTCGCGGTCGTCGCCGACCTCGTCTCCGCCCTTGCGATGCGCTCGGAAGAGGAAGCGAAGCGCGCCCGTGAACAGCTGACCGCGACCCAGGCCGATATCGGCACCGCCGTAGAGGCCGTGCAGAATGTCGATGGCGCGTTGCAGAACATCTCGACCGATGTATCGCAGGTGCATACGCTGCTGAGCGAGATCGCGTCGGACAATCAGGCACAGTCCTCGACCATCACGCAGATCAGCGCCGCGATCGGCACGATGGACCAGGCAACGCAGCAGAATGCGGCGATGGTGGAGGAAACCTCGGCAGCGGCGCGCAATCTGAGCAGCGAGGTCACTGCCCTCGCCGATCGTGCGGCCATGTTCAGCATCGGCAATAAGCCGGTCCGGGCACCCGCTCCGGCTCGCAGCGCACCGGTCGGCTTCTCGCCTTCCCTGTCCAGCGAGCCCAAGCCGATGAGCACGCTTTCCGGCGCGGACGACTGGCTCGAATTCTAGACGAAACACGCCTGAGAAGCCGACGGAGCGCCCGGCCTGCGGACAACCGCATGCCGGGCGTTGCCGCTACAGGATAGCCTGCTGATTCAGGTGGTCCGGTTCCCCGGCCGGCTGTTCGAGACCGCTGGCACCGACGGGATCAACTATCGCGAGAACCTGCGCGATGCGATGCTGCACGCGATGGGATCTTCATGGTTCGCGATCTATCGCCACATCATCCGGCGCCGAACCGATGTCGAACTGACCGACCGTTCTCGCCCCGGCTCGATACCGCCTGGCGCGCCCCTTTCGGCCACAAGCTCTACGTCAACGATATCATCCTATCGCCGACCGGATAGGCTGCCGTGTCGGCAGCACCAGGATCGATCCGACCTTCCCACGCGCACACGAGATCCACCAACTCAACAATGCGTGCGGTGCCGTGCCACCACGCTCGGCAGCTGCGATCCGCGGCTGCTGTCGGTCTATGACACCAAGGCCCGCTTGTTCCGAACCGCTCGAATTCCAATCGGCGCTGCGCCCGAGAGATGTTGTGGCAATGTTGTGTTGACGTGGAGTGTTCAACAAAAAAGCCGCCCTGTGGGGCGGCTGTGTGTGTGTGTTGATGGTTGCGGGGGTTGGATTTGAACCAACGACCTTCAGGTTATGAGCCTGACGAGCTACCGGGCTGCTCCACCCCGCGCCATCTGATGGGCACCGTGTGGGGTGCCTTGAAAGCAAAAACGCGCCGCGCCGGTTTAGCGCGACGCGTGTTGCGTATCTGACAATGTGAATGGGTTTTTCCGATTACACCGGCTTCAATGCCTGGCGACGACCTACTCTTCCAGTGCTTGAGCAATAGTACCATCGGCGCAGTCAGGTTTCACGGCCGAGTTCGGGATGGGATCGGGTGGGTCACTGACGCTATGGTCACCAAGCAATGAAGCAGGTGTAATTGGGTATCAAATCGATGCGTGCACCAAGGCTTTGAGGATCAACCTCAATGATCAGCAGAGCTGTCATTGATGGTGGGACTCATCAAGCGCGAATAGGACAATTAGTACTGGTTAGCTCCACACGTTACCGCGCTTCCACATCCAGTCTATCAAGGTGGTGGTCTACCACCGTCCTAAGAAATCTTATCTTGAGGGAGGCTTCCCGCTTAGATGCTTTCAGCGGTTATCCCGTCCATACATAGCTACCCAGCTGCGCTCTTGGCAGAACGACTGGTACACCAGAGGTATGTTCAACCCGGTCCTCTCGTACTAGGGTCAACTCCTCTCAAATTTCGACGCCCACGGCAGATAGGGACCAAACTGTCTCGCGACGTTCTGAACCCAGCTCACGTACCACTTTAATTGGCGAACAGCCAAACCCTTGGGACCTGCTCCAGCCCCAGGATGTGATGAGCCGACATCGAGGTGCCAAACGATTCCGTCGATATGAGCTCTTGGGAATCATCAGCCTGTTATCCCCGGCGTACCTTTTATCCGTTGAGCGATGGCCCTTCCACGAGGGACCACCGGATCACTATGACCGACTTTCGTCTCTGCTCGACTCGTCAGTCTCGCAGTCAGGCTGGCTTATGCCATTGCACTCTAACGATCGGTTTCCAACCGATCTGAGCCAACCTTCGCACGCCTCCGTTACTCTTTAGGAGGCGACCGCCCCAGTCAAACTACCCGCCACAGAGGGTCCCTGAACCGGATAACGGTTCGAGGTTAGACATCAGAAATCAACAGGGTGGTATTTCACCGTAGGCTCCACACCAGCTGGCGCCAGTGCTTCAAAGCCTCCCACCTATGCTACACAATTAATTCCTAATGCCACTCTGAAGCTGCAGTAAAGGTGCACGGGGTCTTTCCGTCTAACCGCGGGTACTCCGCATCTTCACGGAGAATTCAATTTCGCTGAGCATGTCCTGGAGACAGTGGGGAAGTCGTTACGCCATTCGTGCAGGTCGGAACTTACCCGACAAGGAATTTCGCTACCTTAGGACCGTTATAGTTACGGCCGCCGTTTACCTGGGCTTCGTTTCGGAGCTTGCACCCCTCCACTTAACCTTCAGGCACCGGGCAGGCGTCAGGCCCTATACGTCGTCTTGAAGCCGACTTAGCAGAGCCCTGTGTTTTTGCTAAACAGTCGCTACCCCCTGGCCTGTGCCCCCTGCTACTGGTTGCCCAGAAGCAGGGCCTCCTTCTTCCGAAGGTACGGAGGCAATTTGCCGAGTTCCTTCAGGACACTTCTCTCAAGCGCCTTGGTATACTCTACCTGACCACCTGTGTCGGTTTCGGGTACGGTCTATACGGTGGAGCTATTTCCTGGAACCCCTTCGAAGCATGTCCAATCCGATAAGGACATACAACACACGGGATCCGTCACTACCACCAGGCCCACGAATATTAACGTGGTTCCCATCGACTACCCCCTTCGGGCTCGTCTTAGGGGCCGGCTCACCCTGCTCAGATTAGCTTTAAGCAGGAACCCTTGGTCTTTCGGCGAGAGGGCATCTCACCCTCTTTATCGCTACTCATGTCTGCATTCGCACTTCCGATACCTCCACCGTCGGTTACCCTTCGGCTTCGCAGGCTTACGGAACGCTCCGCTACCGCGTGTAGTAAACTACACACCCTAAGCTTCGGTGCATCACTTTAGCCCCGTTACATTTTCGCCGCAGGAACCCTTGTTTAGACCAGTGAGCTGTTACGCTTTCTTTAAAGGATGGCTGCTTCTAAGCCAACCTCCTGGCTGTTTTGGGATTCCCACATGCTTTCCCACTTAGTGATGACTTGGGGACCTTAGCTGTAGGTCAGGGCTGTTTCCCTTTTGACGACGGACCTTAGCACCCGCCGTCTGTCTCCTGGATAGTACTCCTAGGTATTCGGAGTTTGGTTAGTATTGGTACAGCTCGCGCCGCCCGCAACCATCCAGTGCTCTACCCCCTAGGGTATTCGTCCAAGGCTCTACCTCAATAGATTTCGCGGAGAACCAGCTATTTCCCGGCTTGATTGGCCTTTCACCCCTAAACACAACTCATCCGATAATTTTTCAACATTAAACGGTTCGGTCCTCCAGTGAGTGTTACCCCACCTTCAACCTGGTCATGCCTAGATCGCCGGGTTTCGGGTCTAATGCATCAAACTAAGTCGCCCTATTCAGACTCGCTTTCGCTGCGCCTACACCTAACGGCTTAAGCTTGCTTGATACACTAAGTCACAGACCCATTATGCAAGAGGTACGCGGTCACACCCTAAAGATGCTCCCACTGCTTGTAGGCGTTCGGTTTCAGGTACTGTTTCACTCCCCTCATCGGGGTGCTTTTCACCTTTCCCTCACGGTACTAGTTCGCTATCGGTCATGTACGAGTATTTAGGCTTGGAGGGTGGTCCCCCCATGTTCAGACAGGGTTTCACGTGCCCCGCCCTACTCGAGTCCTTCTTCATCACTTTCGCATACGGGACTGTCACCCGCTATGGTCAGCCTTTCCAGACTGTTCTGCTAGTTGAAAAGAAGGCA